>NZ_JBSGZJ010000146.1:0-15011 GCF_053610925.1 Streptomyces sp. NPDC054847
CCCCATCGGGTGCGGCCCTTTCGCCGTCTGTGCGGTGGCGGGTCCTTCATGGTGGCGCCGTTTCACGTGAAACGGCGTTCAGCGCGCCGCCCCCGTCACGATCCACCGGCCGGAACGTGCCCTCCACCACAGGGTCATCAACCGGACGGTCATCATCAAGGTCATCGCCCACCACAGAGTGGTCAGTCCACCTCCGAGAGCGGGAACCAGCAGGGCGACCGGGGCGAACACAGCCAGGGTGAGCAGCATGGCCGCTGCCAGATAGGGGCCGTCACCGGCGCCCATCAGGACACCGTCCAGCACGAACACCACACCGGCGATCGGCTGGGACACCGCGACGACCAGCAGCGCGGGGAGCAGCGTGTCGCGGACAGCCTGATCACCAGTGAACAGGGGGACGAAGAGGGGCCGGGCGGCCACGATCAGGATCCCGAGCACCACACCCGAGACCACTCCCCACTGCACCATCCGCCGGCAGGCCTGTTTGGCGCCCTCCGCGTCACCGGCTCCCAGATAGCGGCCGATGATGGCCTGTCCGGCAATAGCGATCGCGTCCAGCGCGAAGGCCGTCAGACTCCAGAGGGACAGCACGATCTGGTGAGCGGCGATGTCCGTGTCACCCAGCCTGGCCGCCACGGCAGTGGCGATCATGAGGACCGCTCGCAGGGAGAGCGTACGCACGAGCAGCGGTACCCCCGCCTGGGCGCTCGCCCGGATCCCCGCCGCGTCGGGCCGGAGCGAGGAACCGTGCTTACGTGCTCCTCGGACGACGACGACCAGGTATGCGGCCGCCATTCCGCACTGTGCGATCACGGTGCCCCAGGCCGATCCGGCGATACCGAAGCCGGCTCCGTAGACCAGTCCGGCGTTGAGCCCCGCGTTGGCGGCGAAGCCGCCGACCGCGACATAGAGAGGGGTACGAGTGTCCTGGAGACCCCGCAGCACTCCGGTGGCCGCGAGGACGATCAGCATGGCGGGGATGCCGAGACTGGAGATGCGCAGATATGTGATCGCGTGAGGCGCGGCGGTATCGGAAGCTCCGAAAACCTCCACCAGCCATGGGGCCGCGGGAAGAGTGACCGCGATCACGGCGACACCGAGAGCCAGTGCCAGCCAGATGCCGTCCATTCCCTGCCGGATCGCCGACTGCAGGTCTCCCGCTCCGACGCGGCGCGCAACCGCGGCCGTGGTCGCATAGGCCAGAAAGACGAAGACGCTCACTGCCGTCATCAACAGGGCAGCCGCGACGCCGAGGCCCGCCAGTTGCGGGGTACCGAGATGGCCGACGATGGCGCTGTCGACCATGACGAACAGCGGCTCGGCGACAAGGGCGCCGAAGGCGGGAACGGCGAGCGCGATGATCTCCCGATCGTGCCGCCGCAGACGTTCCTTCGGCCCTGCCGGTAGCTGTGTCATGGGCGCCAATCTAATCTTCCACAGGTAAGTGATGCAAGCAGTTAGCAGTCCTTACTCTGGAGGGTGCTGCTCCTCGGTTCGGGCGCCGTTTGTTCTGATCTTGATCCGGCGAGGAAAGTTTTTCTCCCCCACAGGCGGTGGATGCGATAACCCCAGGTGAGAGGGGCTAAGAGGGGGAGGACGTGAACTTTTCCACAGTGCTGTCCCCCGGTCCGTGCACAGGTTGCGGAGAGTTCTCCACAGCATCTGATCCTTCGTCCACAGGGCCTGTGGATAACCAGATTGGCTGCGGCTCCCGCCGGGCCTACCGTGGACCGTCGCCCGACGTGCGGAAGCCCCTGCTTCAAACGGAGTCCGGCGACTCGATCTGTCAGTGCCGTGGCATAGAAAAGACTGCCATGGCGTAGGTCCGTGGAGCGGACGGGAGGAGGTGGCCCGGGTGAGCATTTCCGAGCCCTTGGACGACCCGTGGGCGGCCGACAGTCCGGGGGACCGTCTCCCCGCCTCCCGTCAGCGGCGCCATGAGGGGCGCGGTCGTGAGGACCAGCACGACCGCGGCAGGGAGAGCGGTGGCTGGGACGGGGGCTCCCCCGGATTCGAGCGCGTCCCGCCGCAGGACCTGGACGCCGAGCAGTCGGTTCTCGGCGGCATGCTGCTGTCCAAGGACGCGATCGCCGACGTCGTCGAGATCATCAAGGGCCACGACTTCTATCGGCCGGCCCACGAGACGGTCTACCAGGCCATCCTCGACCTGTACGCCAAGGGCGAGCCGGCCGACCCCATCACCGTGGCGGCCGAGCTGGTCAAGCGGGGCGAGATCACCCGGGTCGGCGGTGCCCCGTACCTCCACACGCTGGTCCAGTCGGTTCCGACGGCGGCCAACGCCTCGTACTACGCGGAAATCGTCCACGAGCGGGCCGTGCTGCGCAGGCTGGTGGAAGCCGGCACCAAGATCACGCAGATGGGTTACGCCGCCGACGGTGACGTCGACGAGATCGTGAACTCCGCCCAGGCAGAGATCTATGCCGTCACCGAGCAGCGCACGAGCGAGGACTACCTTCCGCTCGGCGACATCATGGAGGGCGCGCTCGACGAGATCGAGGCGATCGGTTCCCGCAGCGGCGAGATGACCGGTGTGCCGACGGGCTTCACCGACTTCGACTCCCTGACCAACGGCCTGCACCCCGGCCAGATGATCGTGATCGCCGCGCGTCCCGCGATGGGTAAGTCGACCCTGGCGCTCGACTTCGCGCGGGCCGCCTCGATCAAGAACAACCTGCCCAGCGTGATCTTCTCGCTCGAAATGGGCCGCAACGAGATCGCGATGCGACTGCTGTCCGCGGAGGCCAGAGTGGCCCTGCACCACATGCGGTCGGGCACGATGACGGACGAGGACTGGACGCGGCTGGCCCGGAGAATGCCGGACGTGTCGCAGGCGCCGCTCTACATCGACGACTCACCGAACCTCTCGATGATGGAGATCCGTGCGAAGTGCCGTCGGCTGAAGCAGCGGAACGACCTCAAACTCGTCGTCATCGACTACCTGCAGCTGATGCAGTCGGGCGGCTCGAAGCGGGCGGAGAGCCGTCAGCAGGAAGTCTCCGACATGTCCCGTAACCTCAAGCTCCTCGCGAAGGAGCTCGAGGTTCCCGTGATCGCGCTCTCCCAGCTGAACCGTGGCCCCGAGCAGCGCACGGACAAGAAGCCGATGGTGTCCGACCTCCGTGAATCCGGCTCGATCGAGCAGGACGCGGACATGGTCATCCTTCTGCACCGTGAGGACGCCTACGAGAAGGAGTCCCCCCGCGCGGGCGAGGCGGACCTGATCGTGGCCAAGCACCGTAACGGCCCCACTGCGACGATCACCGTGGCCTTCCAGGGCCACTACTCGCGGTTCGTTGACATGGCGCAGACCTGATCGGTTGAAGGCAGCGGGAGAAGACGGCGGTTGGTGCCGGCGCGCTGAGGTAGCGTCCCGGCACATGACGGCCGACGGCGAGCGGTACCTGCAACTCCGGCCCTGGTACGGGGCGGAGGCCGCGGGCGCACTGGTGAGGCCGGAGGCCTAGCAGGGGGCGCCGGCGGCTCCGGGGGAGTCGGAGGGCCGTGACGCCGACCGGCCCGTCAGGGGCTCACTTCCCGAGGGGCTGGGTGAAGCGCAACAGGTTGCCGGCAGGGTCGCGGAATCCGCAGTCGCGAACGCCGTAGGGCTGGTCCATCGGCTCCTGCAACACTTCGCCGCCCGCGGCGCTGATGCGCTCGAAGGTGGCGTCGCAGTCGTCCGTCGCGAAGATGACGCCGCGCAGCAGGCCCTTGGCCATCAACTCCGCCATGGCCTCCTTGTCGGCTGGTGAGGCGTTCGGATCGGCGACGGGCGGCTCCAGGACGATGTTCACGTCCGGTTGAGAGGGCGCGCCGACGGTCACCCAGCGCATCCCCTCGAACCCCACGTCGTTGCGTACCTCGAGGCCGAGCACGTCGCGGTAGAAGGCGATTGCCTTGTCGTGGTCGTCGACGGCGATGAAGCATTGGGAAAGCCTGATGTCCATGCCGTCACGCTACGGCCGGGCGGCGTGGTTCGCTTCTCCGTTCCTGACCGGCCGAGTGTGGATCTTGGCCATGCATGCCGGGATGGCGGCGCCCTGTTCGTGGTTGCGGGCCCGGTAGGCGCTCGGGGTCTCGCCGACCAGCTCGGTGAAGCGCGAGCTGAATGACCCGAGCGACGAACAGCCGACCGCGAAGCAGACCTCGGTCACTGTGAGGTCGCCGCGGCGCAGCAGTGCCTTGGCGCGCTCGATGCGGCGTGTCATCAGGTAGCTGTACGGGGTCTCGCCGTAAGCGGCGCGGAAGCTGCGGGAGAAATGCCCCGGCGACATCAGGGCGTCATGTGCGAGCGCGGGGACGTCGAGCGGCTCGGCGTAGTCGCGGTCCATCCGGTCGCGGGCCCGCCGCAGGCGTACGAGGTCGTCGAGATCCTGCCGTCTCACTTGGGCATTTTCCCACAGCACTGCGGCCGGCGACGGGGAAACGGGGACGATGCGCGGAGCGGAGCAGGAGAAAACAGCGGGGCCGGAGCGGGAGAACAGGTGGCGGCCGGAGCGGCGACCGGATCGATCAGGAATCGAGAAGCGCGGGCCGTTGCCCCCTTACTAGCGTCATCGCCATGGACATCAGCATTCACTGGGCCTTCCTTCCGCACAACGACCCGGACGCCTCCCTGGCGTTCTACCGCGACACTCTCGGCTTCGAGGTTCGCAACGACGTCGGTTACGGCGACATGCGCTGGATCACGGTCGGCCCTGCCGACCAGCCGGGGACGTCCATCGTCCTGGAGCCTCCGGCCGCCGACCCGAACACCACCGACGACGAGCGCCGCGCCATCGCCGAGATGATGGCCAAGGGCAGCTACGGCCGCATCACCCTGGCCGCCGCCGACCTCGACCGCACCTTCGAGAAGGTGCGGGCCGGCGGTGCCGAGGTTGTTCAGGAGCCGACCGAGCAGCCGTACGGCATCCGCGACTGCGCGTTCCGCGACCCCGCCGGCAACCTGATCCGTATCAACGAGCTCCGCTGAGCCGACCGGCGATCGCCGTCATGGCCTCGCACGGACGGGGCGGTGAGAGGCCGCGCACGACGCCGGTGGCACCCCTGGAGGCCTGCGGTACCGAGGATCGTCGACTCGGCCGCGCCGGCGAAGGAGAAACAGACATACTGCTCGAGCCGAGCAGGCGACGCCGACGGGGACCGCGAAGGCGGCCCGCCCAACAGATGGAGACACGATGAGCAAGGCCACGAGGACGGACACGCGATCGCCTGCGCTGCACGTTGCCGACAGCCACGATCTAATCCGGGTGCACGGCGCGCGCGAGAACAACCTCAAGGACGTCAGCATCGAGATCCCCAAGCGCCGTCTGACGGTGTTCACCGGTGTCTCCGGCTCGGGCAAGAGCTCGCTCGTGTTCAACACGATCGCCGCCGAATCGCAGCGGATGATCAACGAGACCTACAGTGCCTTCGTCCAGGGCTTCATGCCGACGCTGGCCCGCCCCGAGGTCGACGTACTCGACGGGCTGACGACCGTGATCACTGTCGACCAGCAGCGGCTGGGGGCCGACCCCCGCTCCACGGTGGGCACCGCCACGGACGCCAACGCGATGCTGCGCATCCTCTTCAGCAGGCTCGGGCAGCCGCACATCGGCCCGCCCAGCGCCTACGCGTTCAACGTCCCATCGGTCCGGGCGAGCGGTGCGATCACCGTCGAGCGCGGTGCCAAGAAGGCGGTGAAGGCGACCTTCACGCGCACCGGCGGCATGTGCGAGCGCTGCGAAGGCAGGGGCTCGGTCTCTGACATCGACCTCACCCAGCTCTACGACGACTCCAAGTCGATCGCCGAGGGCGCGTTCACCATCCCCGGCTGGAAGTCGGACAGCTTCTGGACCGTGCGGCTGTACGCCGAGTCGGGCTTCCTCGATCCGGACAAGCCGATCCGGAAGTTCACCAAGAAGGAGATGCAGGACTTCCTCTACCGGGAGCCGACCAAGGTGAAGGTCGAAGGAGTGAACCTCACTTACGAGGGGCTGATCCCCAAGATCCAGAAGTCGTTCCTGTCCAAGGACAAGGAGGCGATGCAGCCGCACATCCGGGCGTTCGTGGAGCGTGCGGTCACCTTCACCACCTGCCCGGAGTGCGACGGGACCCGGCTCAGTGAGGGGGCCCGGTCGTCGAAGATCAAGGGGATCAGTATTGCCGATGCCTGCGTGATGCAGATCAGCGACCTGGCCGCATGGGTCCGCGGCCTCAACGAGCCGTCTGTGGCGCCGTTGCTGACGACGCTGGGCGGAACCCTCGACTCGTTCGTGGAGATCGGGCTGGGATACCTTTCGCTGGACCGGCCGTCGGGCACGCTGTCGGGCGGCGAGGCGCAGCGCGTCAAGATGATCCGCCACCTCGGTTCCTCTCTCACCGACGTCACCTACGTCTTCGACGAGCCGACCATCGGCCTGCACCCCCATGACATCCAGCGGATGAACGACCTGCTGCTGCGGCTCCGGGACAAGGGCAACACGGTGCTCGTCGTGGAGCACAAGCCGGAGACGATCGCGATCGCCGACCACGTGGTCGACCTTGGTCCCGGCGCCGGTACGGCGGGCGGCACCGTCTGCTTCGAGGGCACCGTCGAGGGGCTGCGGGCCGGTGACACCATCACCGGCCGCCATCTCGACGACCGTGCGGCTCTCAAGGAGACGGTGCGGAAGCCCACCGGCAAGCTGGAGATCCGCGGCGCGACGGCGAACAATCTGCGTAACGTCGACGTCGACATCCCGCTCGGCGTGCTGGCCGTCGTCACGGGCGTCGCCGGTTCCGGCAAGAGCTCGCTCCTGCACGGGTCGATTCCGGTCGGCGAGGATGTGGTGTCGGTGGATCAGGGCGCGATCCGTGGCTCGCGGCGGAGCAACCCGGCCACGTACACCGGGCTGCTCGACCCGATCCGCAAGGCCTTCGCGAAAACCAACGGCGTGAAGCCGGCGCTGTTCAGCGCCAACTCCGAGGGCGCTTGCCCGAACTGCAACGGCGCCGGCGTCACCTACATCGACCTGGCGATGATGGCCGGCGTCGCCACACCCTGCGAGGAGTGCGAGGGCAAGCGGTTCCAGGCCTCGGTGCTGGAGTACCACCTCGGCGGCCGCGACATCAGCGAGGTCCTGGCGATGTCGGTGACAGAGGCGAAGGACTTCTTCGGCGCCGGCGAGGCGCACACGCCTCCCGCGCACAAGATCCTCGAGCGGCTCGCCGACGTCGGCCTCGGCTACCTGACCCTGGGGCAGCCGCTCACCACGCTGTCCGGCGGTGAGCGTCAGCGGCTCAAGCTGGCCACACACATGGCAGAGAAGGGCGGCGTCTACGTCCTCGACGAACCGACCACCGGCCTCCACCTCGCCGACGTCGAGCAACTGCTCGGTCTGCTCGACCGACTCGTCGACTCCGGCAAGTCGGTCATCGTCATCGAGCACCACCAGGCCGTGATGGCGCACGCCGACTGGATCATCGATCTCGGTCCCGGCGCCGGTCACGACGGCGGCCGGATCGTCTTCGAGGGCACACCGGCCGACCTCGTCGCCGCGCGTTCCACCCTCACCGGTGAGCACCTCGCGGCCTACGTCGGCAGCTGACCGCGGCTTCGCGGACACGGTGGGACGAGGTCGCTCGACAGACCGCTCGACGACCTCGTCCCCGTGTCGCCGATCAGTCCCCGTCTCACCGGTAATGCGGTCGACGCGGGTGGACGGCACCGATAGACCTGATCCATGACTTCAGCCATGGAAGAACTGCTGCCGAGTACCCGGCGTTCCCTTGTGCACCGCATCGCCGTAGCCCAGAGCGAAGGGCGCGCACCGTCGCTCGCCGCCGCGGTGCAACGTCACGGGCACCTGGTGTGGACGGGATCCCGTACGTCCGTCGACGGGCATGCGCCGGACGCGGACACCCAGTACCGCATCGGTTCCATCACCAAGACGTTCACCGCGGTCCTTGTGATGCGGCTGCGGGACGAGGGGCTGCTCGGTCTCGACGACCCGCTGGAGAAACATCTGCCCGGCACGGGGGTGGGTGAGGTGACCATTGCCCAATTGCTGGGGCACACTGCCGGCCTCAGCGCTGAGACGCCGCCTCCGTGGTGGGAGCGGACCCCTGGTTCCATGCGCCCCCAGCTCTCCGACGTGCTCGGTGAGGGGACGGGGATGCACCCCGCCGGCCGGCGGCACCACTACTCCAACCCTGGCTACACCTTGCTGGGATCGCTGGTCGAAGCGGTCCGAGGGATGTCATGGGAGGAGGCGCTGAGGCGGGAGATCCTCGAACCTCTGGGACTGGAGCGGACGAGTGCACAGCCGCAGGCTCCGCATGCCGGCGGATGGGCCGTGCACCCATGGGCGGACGTGATGCTTTCCGAGCCTGTCGAGGACCTCGGGCTCATGGCCCCTGCCGGGCAGCTCTGGTCCACCCCTGCCGACCTGTGCCGGTTCGCCGCATTCCTTGCCGAGGGGGACGAGCGGGTGCTTGCTGCTGAGTCCGTGCGGGAGATGCGGGTGCCGTCCGTGCCGCTGGAGGCGGAGGAGTGGAACGGCACCTATGGGCTGGGACTCCAGATCGTGCGGCAGGAGGGGCGGACTCTCGTCGGTCATTCCGGCTCGTTGCCCGGGTTCGTCGCGGGACTGTGGGTGAGCGTGGACGACGGCGTCGCTGCCGTGGCGCTGGCCAATGCCACCTCCGGGCTGCCGGCGGCGACGGTTGCCGCAGACCTGGTGCGCATCGTCGCCGACGCCGAGCCGAAGATTCCTGAGCCGTGGCGCCCGCTGCCCGAGGTCGACCAAGAGCTGCTGGGGCTGACCGGCCCCTGGTACTGGGGGACCTCTGCCTATGTCCTGCGCCTTGTCGCGGATCGGGGCGTGGAGCTGGAGCCGCTGCGCGGAGGGGGCCGCCGCTCGCGCTTTTTGGCCGGCGCCGACGGGACGTGGGTCGGTCTGGATGGTTACTACGCGGGAGAGACGCTGCAGGTGGTGCGTCGAGGCGACGGTTCGGTGAGCCACCTGGATCTGGGCTCATTCGCCTTCACTCGGGAACCTTACGAGCCCGGCGACGCTGTTCCCGGGGGTGTGGACCCCGAGGGCTGGCGAGGATTCCGGTTCTGAACCGCATATGACGTTTCACGTTAAACCGGACATCCGTGGAGTTTCACGTGAAACGTCGCCCGATCGTACGGGGCGCGGACACCAGCAGTCGTCCGAGCTTTCGCCCGCCAGGTCTATGCCGCGACGGTCGGCGCCTTGAGCTCCTCGACGGCTCTGACCAGCGGGGCGAGCTCCGGGTCTTTCGCTGCCTCGTCGAGTGCCTCGCGAAGTGCCGCATCGTTGGTGGGCCGGGCTTCCGCCAGCAGTTGCAGGCCCGCTTCACTGACGTCGGTGTAGATGCCCCGGCGGTCGGTAGGGCAGAGGTAGCGAGCCAGAAGTCCGCGGTCCTCGAGTCGGGTGACCAGCCGGGTGGTGGCGCTCTGGCTGAGAACGACGGCGTCGGCGACCTGCTTCATCTGGAGATGGCCGCCTTCGCCGCTGTGCTGACGGCTGAGAACGTCGAGGAGGGAGTACTCGCGGACGCTGAGGTTGTGCTTCGTCTCGAGTGCCCGCCCGATGTGGGTCTCGATACGGCCATGGAGCAGCGAGAGAGCGCACCACCCCTGCGCGAGGGCGGTAAGGGCGGGGTCGGTCGCTGTCATCTGTCTCCTCCTCGGTACCGGAGCGGCTTACCATAAGGGTAGGCCATAACCGCAATAGACCGCGTATGCAATCTTAAGGCGCGTGCAACTATGCGCCGTCGGGCTCCGTCGTGTCCGACTAGCCTGCCGCGACCGTCAGTGGAGCGAAACGGCGGGTCCAGTCTCCCGGGAGGTCCGCTGTGCCGAGGGTCATCACGGCGTTGAAGGCGATCGGCTCCAGGCCCCGCTCCTTCACCCAGTCGAGAAGGTCCTTGTGGCGCACGTCGATGTCGGTGCGCAGCGGCCGGTCCGTTCCGTCGGCCAGTGAGGAGATCAGAGCCTTCGCGGTCTCCGTGTCCCGGGCGATCAGAGGGCCGATGACATGGGTGTCCATGTTCGGCCAGGCCGCCGCGTAACCCGTCAGTCTGCCGTCCTCCTCCGCTATGCGGAGCTGGTCGGCGAACGAGGGAAGCCGCGTGATCATGTGGGTGCGGTCGAGGCCGAAGACCTCGGTGTCCAGACGCACCACCGCGGCCAGGTCCTCGGCGGTCGCAGGGCGGGTCGACACCTGCGGTCGTGGGCCCGAGGCGGTGAAGCGGCCCCGGACCATCTCGGCGCGGCCGGTCGTGGTGAAACCCAGTTCTTCGTAGAGCGGCTGTCCGTAGGGCGTGGCATGGAGGGTGAGCGGGATGCTGCCCATGTCCTGAAGCACGTGCTTCATCAGGCGGCGCCCGATGCCCTGGCGGGAGTACCGCTCAGCGACCAGCACCATGCCGACGGCGGCGAGGCCCGTGCCGTAGTGCGTGACGATGCAGGAGGTCACCAGGCCCTTGCCGTCGGGATCATCGATGCCGTATCCCGTGCCTGCTGTGAGGAGCAGACCCCACTTGTGCTCCTCCCGCGGCCATCCGCGGTCCTCGGAGAGATCGGCACACGCGGCCAAGTCGTCCTTGGTGAGACGCCTGATGGGGAGTTCGGACAGCGGTGTCTGCATCAGGTCAGGCTGTCTGACGCGTTGATCGTTCGTCCACCACTTTTCGTGAACTGGTCGAGACGCGGAGCCGGCGGCCGCGCCGAGTGGGACCCCACGGCTTGAGGACCGAGATGACGGTCATGAACACATAGGCGGTCAGGGAGACCGTCGGCCCCATCAGAAGGTCGCGAGGTTCCGCGACAGCACCGCCCGAGGCCACTGTTTCGGCTGCCTTGTCGACCCCGGGGCGGAGCACGAGGACGGACGCGGTGGTGGTCGCGAGGGTGAGCCAGAACTTGATGAACACCCATCGATGGCGCGCCAGTCCCCACGGCGTGCCCAGTGACAGCACGAGGCCACTGGTCAGGGTGAGCAGCGCCAAGGGCAGCACCAGCCAGTCGGTGAAGACCTCCATCGATCGATACGACGCTTCGGCCATGGAAGCGGATTCCGAGGTGTACGCCGCGAGCGCAAGGGCCAGCAGACCGAGAGTGAGACCGAGCCAGCCGGCCGACGCGGCGACATGGACGACGAGTGTGGTCCGGCGAACAGGACGCTTGAGTGGTTTCACGTGAAACACGGTGCCTGTCGCCATGGTCCTGCTGCGTCTGACAGCGGGAGTAATCACGGGTACTAACCTCGGCGTACATGAGCAGACGGCCAAGGCTTCACATCTTCGATCTGGACGGCACCCTGATCCGCGGCTCGGCGGCCCCGGTCGAGATATCACGCCAGCTCGGCTTGCTGGAGGAGATCGGTGAGGTGGAGCGGGACCTGATCGCAGGCAGGATCGGCCCGCCCGAGTACGCGGTGCGGGTCCACGCCCTGTGGACGGATCTCACCGAGGCGCATGTGGCGGCTGCCTTCGAATCCGCTCCTTGGCTGACGGGCATCCGGGAGGTGTGGAGCCAGATCCGGTCGCGTGGTGACTACTGCGCTGTGATCTCCCTGTCGCCGTCGTTCTTCGTGGAGCGGCTGCTGGACTGGGGCGCCCACGCGGCCCATGGATCACGATTCCCCGACGTTCCCTTCACCCAGCCCGTGGATCCGGCAGGCATTCTCAGTGCGGCCGCGAAGGTGGAGATCGCCGGCCGGCTCTGCACAGGTTTCGGACTGGGGCTGGAGGACTGCGTCGCCTACGGGGATTCCCTGTCGGATGCCGCAATCTTCGCGGCGGTGCCCACGGCGGTGGCCGTGAACTCCGACCACCACGTCGCCGGACTGGCCAGCCACACCTATGTGGGAAGCGATCTCCGTGAGGCGTATGAACTGGTGTGGTCCGCCGGATAGTTCGATCCGGAGGATCAGCCGAGGTCGGGTGCGTGCATGGCCCTGACGCCTTCGATGTTGCCGTCCAGATAATGCCGCAGTGACAGCGGCACCAGATGGACGGCGGCGATTCCGACGCGGCTGAACGGCACGCGCACGATCTCGTACCCTCCGCAGGGTTCGTCGACCTCTGGGCCGTGCCGCAAGGAGGGGTCCATGGATTCCAGGCGGCAGACGAAGAAGTGCTGCACCTTCACCCCCGTCACGCCGCCGTCGGCGATGTGCTCGACCGTGTCGACGAAGCAGGGAACGACGTCGGTGATCTTGGCGCCGAGCTCCTCGTCGACCTCCCGGTGGAGGGCGTCGACGACGGTGGCGTCTTCGGGCTCGACCCCGCCGCCGGGCGTGAGCCAGTAGGGATCCACGCCGGGCTTGGTCCGCTTGATCAGGATGAGGTCGTTCCCGTCGAGCAGGATGGCGCGTGCGGTGCGCTTGACCACTGGTCGTTCGGTCATGGCAAGAGAGTGGCCCATGTCTTCGCTCTTGAAACTCCTGTGGGCGTTCTGCGCCGTGTGTTCACCACTCGGCCGCGGCGCGCAACAAAGCTTCGTGCGCCCGGGCGATATGGGGATGGGCGAGGGTGCCGGTGCGTATCACCAGGAAGTACGTGCGCAGAGGGGGCACGGGTGGTTCGAGGAGAGCGACGATGCGACCGCGTTCGAGGGCGTCCTCGCACAGGTAGCGCGGTAGTACGGCGAGCCCGGCCCCCGATGCGGTCGCTTCCAGGGCGGCCCTCAGATCGGGCGCTATGACGGTGCCTGCTGCGGCCGGCCGTGAATCGAAGACGGAGTGCCAGTACCTCGAGACGAACGGCAGGGACTCATGGACCTCGACCACAGGGAGCTGTTCGAGGACGACATGGCCCTTGCGTAACACAGAGGGCCCCAGGTGGACCGCCCAGCGGGGCGCCGCAACGAGGACGTGCTCCTCGTCGCACAGCGGCGTGGCGGTGAGGAGCCGGCCACGGGGCCGGGCGGTGGCGACGGCGAGGTCGTGGTGGCCCGCGGCGAGCCCTTCGAGGGCCTCCTCCGCGTTCCCGAAGGAGGCGCGCAGGGTGAATCCCTGTCCGATCAGGGGCGTGAGCGCGGGAAGTGCGCGCGCGGAGGTGAACTCGGGCGGCCCGGCGAGATGGACCGTGCGGATGCCGGTCTCGGTGTCGAGACCTACTTCGGCTATCTCGAGCAGGGCGTCCAGATGCGGTGCCGCGCGGTGTGCGAGTTCGTCCCCGATGGTGGTCGGAGTGACGCCGCGCGCCTGTCGAAGGAAGAGCGGCCGGCCGAGCTGCCGCTCCAGTGTGCGGATCTGACCGGTGACCGCGGGCTGGGAGAGTCCGAGCAGTGCGGCGGCGCGTGTGAACGACCCGGCCCGGTGCACTGTGACGAATGTGCGCAGTAGGGCCAGATCCATGCCATGCCCTTCCCGATCCGACGTTGCCCCCGAACCCGGTCAACTATAAATAAGTCGATAGGTCTCTGTCGCTAGCGTGATTGGACACTGACGCTGAGTCAACTAGCCTTGTCGGCACGGTTCTTCGCGCGCAGGAGCCGAGGGCGGTCCGAGCCATGAGGGGGGAGGCTCGGACCGCCCGTTCACCAGGCTCAGCCGGTGTGCGTGGACGGGGGCACGTCCCCTGCCGCAGCGGCCGCCTCGTCCAGTGCCCGCAGCACGTCCGCCACCAGGTCGTCGCCGTCCTCGGCGCCGGCGGAGAAGCGGATGAAGCCCTCGGGTACGGCGTCACCGCCCCACCGGCCTCGGCGTTCGGCGGTCGAGCGCACCCCGCCGAAGCTGGTGGCGTCGTCGACCAGGCGCAGACCGTCGAGGAAGCGCTCCGCGTGGGCGCGGTCGGGCAGGTTGAAGGAGACGACGCATCCGAAGCGCCGCATCTGCCGCGCGGCGATCTTGTGCGAGGGGTCGTCCGGCAGTCCGGGATGACGCAGACCGCTGACCTCGGCGCGGCCGCTCAACGCCCGCGCGACGGCCAGCGCGTTCGCGCTCTGCCGGTCCGCGCGCAGTTGCAGTGTGGCGAGCGACCGGTGCGCGAGCCAGGCCTCCATCGGTCCCGGGATCGCCCCGACGATCTTGCGCCAGCGCCGCACCCCGGCCGCGAGCTGCGGATCGCGGCAGGTCACGTGTCCGAGCAGGATGTCTCCGTGGCCGGTCATGCCCTTGGTGTCGCTGGCCACGGAGAAGTCGGCGCCCAGCTCGAGCGGACGCTGTCCGAGGGGGGTGGCCAGTGTGTTGTCCACGGCGACGAGCGCGCCTGTCGCACGGGCGAGATCGGCGAGCCGCCGCACGTCGCACACGTCGAGTCCCGGGTTGGAGGGCGTCTCGATCCACAGCAGGCGCGCCCCTTCCAGCAGTGCGGACTGCGCGTCGCCGCCGGTCGGCGCCGTGCGTACCTCGATGCCGAACGCGCGCAGCTGCTCGTGCACCAGAGGCAGGGCCTGATAGCCGTCGTCGGGCATGACGACGGCGTCCCCCGCCTTCAGCTGCGACATGAGCACGGCGGAGATCGCCGCCATGCCGGAGGCGAAGGTGACGGTCTCGACGGCCTCTCCGGGCGCCTCGAGCTCACCGATGGCCCGCTCCAGATGGGTCCAGGTCGGGTTCTCGTCGCGGCCGTAGGTGTAGGGGCCCGTCGGCTCACCGGGCAGATGGAAGTGAGCCGCGAAGACGGGCCCGGGCAGGGTCGGTTCGTACTTCACCGGTTCGGGCAGCCCCGCCCGTACCGCCGTGGTGCCGTCCCCCTGGGTCGTGCCTGTCATGCCGCTCGCTCCTCAAGTGCAGTTCTCACGACGTCGAGCAGTCCCTTGCCCGCCGCCTCCACCATCTCCAGGCAGTCCTCGAAACCGTCCATGCCGCCGTAGTAAGGGTCGGGGACGTCGAGGTCCTCCGGCTGCGCGGGGTCGTACGCGCGCAGCATCCGTACCTTGGCGGCGTCCGCCGGCGTCGGTGCCAGCCTCCGCAGCGCCCTCAGATGTCCTTCGTCCAGCGCGATGACCAAATCCAGGCCGTCGAACCACTCCGCCCGGAACTGCCGGGCGG
>NZ_JBSGZJ010000147.1:0-14953 GCF_053610925.1 Streptomyces sp. NPDC054847
GCCTCACATTCCGGAGCGCCGCGCTGTCGTAACGGTGTCGAACCGGTGAGGGCGACAACAAGACGGAGAGGGAGATTTGATGAACGACTTCCGGACCACCGTGGACCGCGTCGAGATCGAGGCACTGCGCGGCGAGTTCACCGACGCGGTGATGATGCGCGACCGACCTCGCCTGGCGTCGCTGTTCACAACGGACGGTGTCTTGCGCATGCCCGACATCCCCGCCGAGCAGATCGGCCGCGAGGAGATCCTCGCCGGGGGCGAGCGGCTGCAGAGCCAGTGGGACTTCTTCGTACAGAACACACACCCCGGCACGATCCAGCTCGACGGCGACACCGCGACGGGCCGCGCCTACATCCAGGAACTCGCACGCACCCTCGACGGACGCCAGGGCCTGAACTACGCCGTCTACCACGACCGTTACCGGCGCACCGAGGAAGGCTGGAAGTTCGCCGAGCGGGTGTACGAGATCAGGTACCTCGACACCTCACCGCTGGCGGGCACGGCGCCCCACGCGGCGAAGGGCTCCCGGACCGACCCGGCACATGCCACGGCCACCCCGGCTCCGGCCGCCTCCTTCACCGAACCGGCAACGGCCGAACAACTGGAGCGGGTGGCCGCCGCGCTGCGTGCGGGCGGCTTCGCCGCCGAGATCCTCGACGACGCCGCGGAAGCGCGCGTCCGCATCAAGGACCTGCTTCCCGAGGGCGCCGCCGTGCTCACCGGAGCCAGCGAGACCCTCCGGCTGTCAGGCATCGACGAGGACATCAACGCCGGCGGCCGGTACGACGCCATCAGGCCGCGCGTCCTGGCCATGGACCGGACCACCGACGCCGACGAGATCCGACGGCTGCTCGCCGGCCCCGAATTCGTCGTCAACAGCGTCGCCGCGGTCACCGAGACCGGCTCGCTCGTCCTCGCGTCGGGCAGCGGCAGCCAACTTCCCGCCAACGCGGGCGGCGCCGCCCACGCGGTCTGGATCGTCGGCGCGCAGAAGGTGGTGCCCGACCTGAACACAGCCCTGCGCCGCGTCGAGGAGCACGCCCTCCCGCTGGAGAACGTCCGCGCCCAGGCGGTGTACGGGAGGCCCAGCGCCGTCAACCGCCTGCTCGTCCTCAACGCGGAACCGCGCCCAGGGCGCGGCACCGTGCTGCTTCTCAGAGAGGCCATCGGCTACTGACCCGGCCGGCGGACGCGAGGACGGCCGGGACCGTCCCGGGACTCGGGTGGCCCGGGCCGTTCACCGTCCATGGCCGGTGACCACCCGGAGCAGGAGGAGCGCGATGTCGTCCGTGTTCTGCCGGATGGGGCGGACCTCTTCCAGCAGGTCGTCGATGACCAGGTCCAGGTCCCGGCCGTCGGCGCGGTCGAGGCAGTGCGCGAGTCGTGCTACGGAGTCGTCGAGGTCGACGCCCGGTGACTCCACGAGGCCGTCGGTGTAGAGGGCCAGCATCAGACCCGCGGTGAGGGGGATCTCGGTGACGGGATAGGTGGCGTCGGGATCCACGCCGAGGAGCGGACCGGGGGAGACGTCCAGGGGGACGGTGTGCCGGTCCGGCAGGCGCAGGAGCGGCGGGGGATGGCCGGCGGTGGCGACGCACAGGCGTCCGCGGGCGAAGTCGAGGTGGGCGTAGAGACAGCTGGTGAACAGGCCCGGGTCGAGGTCGGTGAGGAGCCGGTTGGTCCGCGAGAGCACCTGGTCGGGCGAGGTGCCGAGGGTGGCGTGGGCATGGACACCGGTGCGGACCTGCCCCATCAGCGCGGCGGCGGCGACGTTGTGTCCCTGAACGTCACCGATCACGGCTGCCGCGGTGGTGTCGCCGAGGCGGAGCAGGTCGTAGAAGTCGCCGCCGATGTCCATACCGCGGGTCGCGGGCAGATAGCGGGCCGCGACCCGCAGGCCGTCGACCGCGGGAAGGGTGTGCGGCAGCAGGGACTGCTGGAGGCCGTGGGCGAGCTGCTGCTTCGTGTCGTACAGGCGGGCGCGGTCGAGGGCCTGTGCGACGAGGCCGGCGAGCGAGGTCAGCACGGCGCGTTCCTCCGCCTTGAACGCATGGGGGTGGTCGTAGGACAGGATGCAGCAGCCGACGGGCCGGCCGGAGATGATCAGCGGCAGAAAGGCCCAGGCCTGCTTACCGCTGATCACCGGGGCCTCGGGGTAGATCCGCCGCATCTGCTCGGGGTCGGAGAAGAACGAGGGGATGCCGGTGGTGAGGGTCTGACCGGCGGGGGTGAAGGAGGTGTCCAGCGGCAGGCCGTCGAGGCGTTCGACGACGTGGGACGGATAGCCGCGGTGCCCGGTGATCCGCAGCCGCCCGGCTTCGGCCGCGGACAGGACCAGGCCCTGGGCGCCGAAGGCCGGCATGATCTGGTCGGCGATGAGGTCGACCACGTCCTGGACGCCCACGACCTCCGTGAGGGCGGCGGCCAGGTGCACGAGCTGGTACAGCTGGCCGGCGCGGGCCGGTGAGGCGGTGCTCATGGACTGCCGGGACGGCGCGTGGGACGACCCGGCATCGGCGGGAACGATGCGCACGCTGATGCCGCTCGCGTCGGGGTAGAGCTGGAAGTCCAGCCAGCTGTCCGGTGGGCGGCACGCGGTGAAGGCGACAGGCTCGCGGCTGATCACCGCGGCACGGTAGCGGTCCTCGTACGTGGGGTCGTCGAGCCAGGGCAGCGACTGCCACGGCAGCGTACCCAGCAGTTGACCGGCGTCGCGGCCCAGCAGCTCGGCGGCCCCCGAGCTCAGATAGGTGATGCGCCCTTCCAGGTCGAGGGAGCAGGAACCGCCGGGCAGACGCTCGGCGAAGTCGGCGGCGGCCATTGCCGGTGTCGCGTCCGGCCGCCCGGCGACGACGGGCAGGATGCGGGGCTCGCTGCGGTGGACCGGAGTGCCGGATTCGGCGGCCTCCTCGAGCAGCCGGGCCAGATTCCGGCAGGCCGAAGTGATGTGGGCCCGCTCCCGCCGGTTCATCCGCGGCGGGCGGGTGGCGGGCCACATCAGCAGGAGCGAGCCCCACCGCAGGACGCCGGTGACAGGTGCGGCGGCCAGCGCCAGCGGGTAGGGGAGCGCGACCGCCGTGCGGGGATAGGAGCGGGCCATCTCGTCCTGGCTGCCCACCCAGATCAGGCGGTCGTCGCGGAGGGCGTCCGCAACCGGGGCCGGAGCGGCGACCGGCACTCTCGTCCAGGGGGCGGCGAACTCGGCCGGCGCACCGCACAACACCTCGAGATGCAGCACCTGTCGGTCCGGTGCGAGCAGATAGAGAGCACCGATCGCGGCACCAGTGCGCCGCACCGTCTCCGCGAGCGCGGCATCCACCGCACCGACGTCGACGGCCGGGTCGCCCGTGCTGGTCACGAGGCACCTCCAGCGTCGCCTATACGGGACGTTACGCCGACCCGGAGGGCATGGCACATTCGCCTGCGCCGGGGCGAGGGCCGGCTCCGCCGGTGGATGGCGCCACGGCGTACGGGCCTGTCGGCACTCGAGCGGGACGACCCCCGCGGTGCGGCCGGGGCTCCGTCAGGTCTCGAAGCGGCGGCGGGAGGCCTCGATATGGCCGAGGTACCGGTGGGTCCAGCCGCACATGGCGCTGACCGTCGCGCGCAGGGCCTGGCCCGGTTCGGTGAGGGTGTACTCGACGCGTGGCGGCACGGTGGGGTGCACGTCCCGCTCGACCAGGCCGTTGCGCTCCAGCATGCGCAGGTTCTGGGTGAGCATCTTGTGGCTGATGCCCTCGATCTCGTTCCGCAACTCGCTGAAGCGCAGGGTGCGTTCACCGAGGGACTCGATGATCAGGAACGCCCACTTGTTGGCGACGTCCGAGAAGATCTCCCGGGCCAGGGAATCCGCGCGCGTCAGGTCCGCGTCCTCGGGCGAGCCGTTGAACTGCTTGGTCACCATCAGGTTCCCCAGTCACTGAAAAGTGCGTTCTTCCAGGTCAGCGTTCACTCTCCTACAGTTCCTGAGTAACCACAAGAGACCACGAGCGGCTTGCTCCGTGGGAAAGGGCCCTCGGACTCTCATGACAAGGAGGCGCAGCATGGCCATCACCCTGGTAAACCCCGGCGGACTGCCGGAGATCGATGCCTATCGGCAGGTGTCCGTCGCGACCGGGTCGAGGCTGGTCTTCGTCGCGGGGCAGGTCGCATGGGACGCCGACGGCGTGACGGTCGGCGAAGGCGACCTCGCCGCTCAGGTCGAGCAGTGCTACCTCAACATCGGCACCGCCCTGGCCGAGGTCGGTGGCTCCTTCGACGACGTGGCGAAACTGACCGTCCACATCGTCGACTGGACCCCCGACAAGATGCCCCTGTTCCTGGAGGGGGTCGCTCGGGCCGCGGCGAAGCTGGGGGTCACGCCGGTACCGCCCGGCACGCTGCTGGGGGTTGCGGCACTGGACGTACCGGAGCATCTGGTCGAGGTCGAAGCCACCGCGGTCCTCGACTGAACAAGCTCCTCGCCGGGGGACTGCACCTCGACGGACGTCCCTCGGCCGGAGCGCTCTCGTGTCACGGCAACGTACGTGTCAGCCAGGCCACTTCACCGTTGTCCTCCGTGGAGACGTGATCCCGTTCGAACCCGAGTTTCTCAAGGACACGGAGCGACGGTGTGTTCCACGTGCCGACGGTCGACCAGAGCCGTTTCCGCCCGGTCGCGATCGCGGCATCGAGCACTGCCCCGGCCGCCTCGGTGGCGTAGCCGCGCCCATGCGCACGCTGGAACAACTCGTACGCGATTTCAGGTTCCTCCAGGGTGGAACGGCCGATGATCAGCCCGCAATAGCCGATGAAGTCGCCTTCGTCGCGGCGCTGGATGGGCAACAGGGCGATCCCCGTGGTCGCCGTCGCGGCGAGCAACTCCGCGATGGACGTACGGATGTGCTCGACCGTAGGGGTCCCCTTGCCGCGTTCGGCGAGGAGGGCGCAGAACTCAGCGGCGTCCGACTCGGACCACGGCCGCAGTATCAGCCGCTCGGTCTCAAGGTGGAACGACATCGTCTCGTACGTAGTCATGCCCCCACTCTGCCCCACTGATCATCACGAACCACAGCTGGAGCACCAGTCGTAGGTGGGGCGGCAGTGCCTGGTACGTGACGTCCGCAACCGGGGGGAATTCAGGCGCGTCTCCGACCGTGCCGGCCGCGCTCGCGGTCCGGTGTGCGGACAAATCGGGGGGACCTGCGGTGAACGGAACCAGAGGCCTGACAAGACGGGGATCGTGGATGATCGCCTCGCTCGTCCTGGCATCAGCGGCAGTGGGGTGCCAGGACACGGACGGCGGCAACGGGAAGGGCCCGGGAGCCAAGTCGCCCGACCGGGGCCGTTCTTCGCAGTCGCCCGGCGGCGGTGCGGGCCACGACGACGGCAAGGAATCCGCCAAGCCCTCGCCCCGCCCGTCGGACAGGCCGGCCGGTGGGCTGACCTGCGACCGGCTCCGCAACGCGGAACTGCAGAACTCCGAGCTGCGGCTGCCGGACGCCCCCGCGGGATCCATCTCGTTCACCGACGGGCGGTGGGAGGGCGACGGCATCGTCATCGAGCTCCAGCCGCAGTGCGACATCGGCGACATGACCGGCGACGCGGCGCCGGACGCCGTGGCGCCCATCAAGGTGACGACGGAGGGCACGGGCAGGTTCTACGCCCTGGTCACCTGGCGCAACGACGCAGGCACGCCGATGCCCGCCGCAGCGGTCTCGCTCGGGGACAGGACGCCCGTGGAGTCCGTCGAGATCTCCACGGCGCCCCCGAGGCAGGCCACCGTCGTCCACCTCACCCGCGGTGACGCCGACCCTGCCGCTGTGGTGACGATCAGGCGGACCGCCGTCTACCGGGTGGCGGGCCCCGTCATGGCCGAGCTCCACCACAGCGACGCCCCGTACACCCCCTGAGCCACCGTGAAGGCCGCCGCCGGCTGCCGGAGTACGGGGCCGGGGGCGGCCCGCACGGCGGGGTTCAGCCAGGGATCCGCACGGCCAGCAGCGCCACGTCGTCCTCGTTCTGCGGCGGGCGGGACCGCTCGAGCAGATGGTCGGTGAAGGGCTCCAGAGGTCGGTGGGCCAGGGACGCGGCGTTCCGGCGCAGCCGCTCCAGCCCCTCGTCCAGGGAATGGCCAGAGGCCTCGATCAGGCCGTCGGTGTACAGCACGAGGGTCGACCCCGGCGGCAGAGTCACGGTCGCGTCGACGCGGCCCTTCGGCACCCCGTGGGCGGCCGCGATGCCCAGGAGGAGGCCGTGGCCGCCGGTGAGGTAGTCGGCCACGCCGTCGTGCGTGACCAGCAGAGGCGGCGGGTGCCCGGCGTTGGTCCAGGTCAGCTCGGGCTGCCCGTCGTCGGCCACCGTCATCCGGGCGTAGATGAGGGTGGCCATGGACGCTTCGGCGATGTGCAATGACGCGTCGTCGAGCCACTCGACGATCTTGCTCGGCGGTTCGTGCTGCGCCCAGGCGTAGGCGCGGAGCATGTTGCGCAGCTGCGCCATGCCGGCGGCGGCGTCCAGGTCGTGGCCGACGACGTCACCGATGGCCAGGGCCGTGGAGCCGTCGCTCAGGGCAAACGCGTCGTACCAGTCGCCGCCGACCTGCGAGGCGTTGGGCGCGGGCAGGTAGCGGGCGGTCATCTCCAGCCCCGGCACACTCGGCAGCTGGGGCAGCAGATGACGTTGCATGGTCTCTGCGACCTTGCGCTGCCGCTGGTAGAGGCCGGCGTTCGCCAGGGCCAGGCCCGCCCGGCGCGCGATGTCCTCGAGCAGCGCGACGTCCGCCGCGGTGAACGGCTCCGGCCGCTCGGAGCGGCCCAGGGTGACGGCCCCGAGGATCTCCCGCACGCCGCGGATGGGCGCGATGACCGCCGAGTGCATGCCGGTCGCGTCGAACAGGCGGCGCTGCTCCACCGCGATGCCCGAGTCCGGCGGGCCCTGGTAGGTCTCAGGCCCGGCCAGCGCGGACGACACGCCGCGCAGGGCCCGGGAGAGGGGCATCGGGGAGCCTTCCGGTACCGGCGGCATCGGCCCTTGGAGTTCCTCCCTGTGCACCAGCGCCTCGTCCTCCACGTGCACGACGGCGCGGCGCCACACCTCGTCGCGCTCGGTGATCAGGTCGACGACGGCCCAGTCCGCGAGGCGGGGCAGCACCAGGTTCACGAGTCTTCGCAGCGCCTCGTCGACGTCCAGAGTGGAGGTGAGAGTCGTGGTCGTCTCGGCGAGCAGCGCCAGCCGCTCGAGCTCCGAGAGCGACGCGGTGGGCCGGTCAGGGAGCGCGGCCGGACCCGGGACATCGCGGGGATGGAAGATCACAAGGGTGGCGGTGGTCCGTTCATCGAGTTCGCAGGGCGTGGACAGCCACGACACCGGCAGCATCGAGCCGTCCCCACGCACCATCCACTCGTCCGTTCCCTGCGCCGTGCCTCCGGCGAAGACGGCCTGCCGCACCGGGCACTGGGCCCTCGCGATGGGCTCGCCGTGGCGGGTGCGGTGCAGCATGTCGTGCGCGTCCTGACCGAGGAGCTCCGCCGCGGTCCGGTCCAGAAGCTGCTCGGCCCCGGAGTTGACGCCGATGATGCATCCCTCGTCGTCCGTCAGATAGGCACCGGTACGCAGGGCGCCCAACGCCATGGTCAGCGTCTCCAGCGCCTTCTCCTGAGACCGGCCGTCGACCGGCTCCACCGTCTTGGGGTCCGTCATGTTGTGGTTGCCTCCCCTGGCCGAAGGGCCCATTCCGCCGTCCGTCGTCCGTCCCTGCTGTCTCTCCACATGCCCCGACGGGCGGATGCGACGCTCGCGGCTCCACCGGGCCCCAGCGCCTTGCACCGGATTCGACGGGTTCGCCCTGACCTGGTGATGCCATGATCGGCAGGCCGGAGAGGACGACGTCCACGGTATTCGACGCAGAGGCCCGCCGAGCCGCCTGCGGTGCGCCCGAGCCCGCTCCGGAGCTCGCGCCCGTCGCCGTCAGCGGGCGTCGGGGACCACTGTCTTCCACGGCTGCCGGCGTCAGCCGCCGGCCGTGGTCCCCACCCGTGCCCACCCGGTCGAGGCGTTCCGCGGGACGGCGGAGGAGTCCGGTGGAACCGGGCCCGGCCGGGACGGCGCGCCTGGCACGGTCGGCCGGTTCGTGTACGACCGCGCCGGGTCTTCCGCCGCTGGGCACCGGGCGGCCGCCCTCGGGCGGCGTCGGGGGACGCCTCGTCCGAGGTGACGCCCGGTCCCGTGGGACCAGCGCGCTCCGGCCGGGCCGTCCGCCGCTGTCACGGTGCGGAGGCCGGCGGCCGGCGGTGCCGCGGCACCGCCCTGGCGAGGGGGTGAGCGCGGGAGCATGCTGGAGAGAGCCGGCTCGGCGGGGCTGTCGTACGGCGAAGGGCGAGTGAAGGTCCCCATGGACGAAGACGTGAGCGGCCGGCCGGGCCCCGGCGGGGACGGCCCCGCCGGCCTGCCGTGGTGGATCCTCGAGCAGCTGCCCGTGCCCGTGGTGTTCTTCGACCGGCGGGCCCGGCTCGTGTCCGCCAATCGGGCCACCCTGGAGTCGGTGACCATAACCCTGGAGCAGCTCATCGGTCTGAAGCCGGGCGAAGTGGAACCGGGTGTCGTGCTCAAGGGTGCGGAGGGCCTGGAAGCCGCGGTCGAAGAGGTGATCGCCACCGGCAAGGGCCGCAGCTACGAAACCCTCCTCCGCCCCGACCTCGGCCGCGAGGGCGTGTGGACGGCGGTCATCTCACCGGTCAAGGACGGCTCCGGACATGTGCACGGCTGCTGCGTGGTGACCCTCGACACCACCGAGCAGTACCGCGCCCGCACACGCATGACCGTCCTCAACGAGGCCAGCATGCGCATCGGGAGCACGCTGGACGTGGGCCGTACCGCCGAGGAACTGGCCGAGATGGCCACGGAGAGCTTCGCGGACTTCGTCACCGTGGACCTCCTCGCCCCCGTACTCGCGGGTGACGAACCCGGCGCCCCGGAGCCGGGAGCCACCATTGTGTTCCACCGGGCCGCTCAGCACTCGGTCCTGGAGGGCTGCCCCGAGTCAGTGCTGCCCGTCGGCGCGCGCCACTCCTTCGCGCGGGAGTCGGCGATGGGGCGCGTGCTCGTCCGGGGAGAGGCCGCGCGCTTCGCCGTCGACGAGGAGGAACTGCGGCTGTGGGAGGCGGAAGACCCCGACCGCCTGCGCAGCATCCGCGAACACGGCATCCACTCCTTGGTGGTCGCTCCGCTCGCCGCGCGACGCATCACCCTGGGGCTCGCCGTGTTCTCCCGCCACCGCACGCCCGAACCCTTCGACGACGACGACCTGCTGCTCGCCGGGGAACTCGCCGCGCGGGCCGCCGTGGCCGTGGACAACGCCCGCCGCTACACCCGTGAACACGCCACCGCCCTCGCTCTGCAGCGCAGCCTGCTGCCCCGGCGGACGGCCCGGCAGCACGCCGTCGAGGTCGCCTCCCGCTACGTGCCCAACACCGCGGGCGCGGGGATCGGCGGAGACTGGTTCGACGTCATCGCCCTGTCGGGCGCCCGGGTCGCCCTGGTCGTCGGCGACGTCGTCGGGCACGGCGTCCAGGCATCGGCGACCATGGGCCGGCTGCGTACCGCCGTGCGCACGCTCGCCGACGTGGACCTCGCCCCCGACGAACTGCTCACCCAGCTCGACGACATCGTGCTGAAACTGGACCGGGAGGAGTCGGTGGACCCCGCGGGCGGCTCCGCCGTCTCCGGCGCGACCTGTCTGTACGCCGTGTACGACCCCGTCTCAGGGCGATGCACAATGGCCCGAGCAGGTCACCCGGAGCCGGTGCTCGTCCGTCCCGACGGCAGCTCCGCCCACATCCCGCTGCCCGGCGGCCCGCCGCTCGGGGTGGGCGGACTGCCGTTCGAAGCAGCGGAGTTCGACCTGCCGGAGCACAGCATCCTCGCGCTGTACACCGACGGCCTGATCGAGTCCCCCGGACGGGACATCGACGCCGCGCTCGCCGTGCTGCGCGAGACGCTCACCCGTCCCGCCGGATCGCTGGAGGACACCTGCGACGCCGTGATGGCGGCCCTGATGCCCGAGCGGCCCGGCGACGACATCGCGCTCCTTCTCGCGCGCGCGGGCCGCCTCGGCGCGGATCACCACGTCTCGTGGGACCTGCCCCCGGACCCGTCCATCGTCTCGCAGGCGCGCAAGCACGTCGCCGCCCAGCTGGAGCAATGGGGCCTGGACGACGCCGTGTTCACCACAGAAGTGGTCGTCAGCGAACTGGTCACCAACGCCATCCGCTACGGCGGTGCCCCCATCCGGCTGCGCCTCATCCGCGGCACCGCCCTCATCTGCGAGGTGTCCGACGGCAGCAGCACCGCCCCCCATCTGCGCCGCGCCCGCGCCTTCGACGAGGGCGGCCGGGGACTGCTGCTCGTCGCGAGCCTCACCGAATGCTGGGGCACCCGGTACGGCCCCACAGGCAAGACCATCTGGGCGGAGCAGGCCCTGCCGGGCGCATGACGCCCCGTCACACGCCCGGCAGGAAGCCCATTCCGTCCGACGTCGATGTCGGATTCCTGCCGGACAGCGCCGACCGGGCGGTGTTTGACTGCCCGCATGTTCACCAACCGGCCGGACCAGGCCCGCCGCTTCCGCTCCCTGCACACCTCGTCGCGACCCTTGGCACTGGCCAACGCCTGGGACGTCGCGAGCGCCCGCGTCATCGAGGCCGCGGGCGCCCCCGCGATCGCCACCACCAGCGCCGGCGTCGCCTGGTCGCTGGGCTCGCCGGACGGTGACGCCCTCACCCGCGAGCGCGCACTGGAACTGATCTCCCGGATCGCCGCCGCCGTCGCGGTCCCGGTCACCGCCGACATCGAGGGCGGGTACGGCCAGGACGCGGCCGACGTCGCGGAGACAGTCACCGGCGTGCTCGCGGCGGGCGCCGTCGGCGTCAACATCGAGGATGGCGCCCGGCCCCCCGGCGAACTCGCGGCACGGCTGGCCGCCGCCCGGCAGGCCGCCGACCGGGCCGGTGCGGACCTCTTCCTCAACGCCCGCATCGACACCTACCTCTTCGCCCTCGGCGACCCGGACACCCGGCTCGCCGAAACCCTGGACAGGGCACGCACGTACGTCGACGCCGGCGCTGACGGCATCTTCGTCCCCGGTGTCACCGACACCGCCACGATCGCGGCCCTGGCCCGAGACATCTCCGTACCGCTGAACGTCATGGCCGGCCCGGGCGCACCGAAGGTCGCCGAGCTCGGCGACCTCGGCGTGGCCCGTGTCAGCCTCGGATCGGGCGTGGCGCAGGCCGCTTACGCCGCCGCCCGCCGAGCCGCGCAGGAACTCCTCGACACCGGCGGCTACGGCTCCCTCGCCGACGGCATCGCCTTCCCCGAGCTCAACGGGCTGCTCTCCGGGCCCCGCTGACCGGCCCGCCCGCGCGCCGGTACGAGGACCTGGCCGCGCCGGCAGCCGACCTCCCAGGTAAGTCCACATGCGAGACGGTCTCCCGCATGACAACCACGGCGTTCGCAGAGGGGGCGGCGGCGCGGAGCCGGGCAGTACGGTGCGGTGGCTGCGACCAACGCCGGACCCTTACGGGGATGCCGGCGCGGGGCGCGGTGCCCGTGTCGGTCCGGACGCCTCGTGCTGCCGTGTCGCGCGGGCGACGATCCGGACCGATCGGTATCCGTGCGACAGGAATTGGCGTAGCCGGTGAAATCGGACCTGATTCGATCTCCGTGTAACGCTTCATCCATGCATGGCGCAGTTCCCGGCAGGGGCGCAAAAAAGAGCGACCCTCTGCGGTCCGGGCCGGGATTTCTCCGCTGTGGTTCTCCCTCTGTTCGCTGACCGCGTTTCCGTGCCGTCGAGGCTGTCTATGCGCCAGATTGGGAATCCAGTGAGCAATACCGAACCCCTGCCGGACCACCGGCAGTACGACCCCACCCAGGGCAGCGGTCACCGTTCCGTACGCGGCGGGGACGGGTCCGGCACGCGTCGGGCAGCCCTGATCACCCACACGATCGCCGACATCGCCGCGGCGTTCCTCGGGCTGTGGGTCCTGCTCCACCTCCTCGAGGCGAACCGGTCCAACATCTTTGTCGAGTTCGTGCACGGAATGGCCGACCTGCTCGCCTGGTGGTCACAGGATATTTTCACTATGGACACGGAAGGCCTCCGCGTTCTGCTCAATTACGGGCTGCCGGCAGTCATTTATCTGCTGATCGGGCACGGTGCGGCGTCGCGGCTGCGGCGCCTCTGAAGGAATTCACGGGACGTTCAGGTCTGTGAAGAAACGGCAATTGTGCGGCGGAGATATGAAGCATTTCCGCACCGCACCGTACCCGGGCCGTTCGCCCGGCCGGGGGCGGCGTGCCTCGGACGCCGCCGCCCCCGCCGCGAGCCCGCGGGTCCTCACCCGCACGGCTCGCTGCGCGGAGCCGCCGCGCCCGGGGACGGCCGGGCCGTGCGGACCCCGTGCGCGGGGCGTGACAGCATCGGGTGCATGGTGGAACGGATCATCGCCGCGTGTGACGGGGCGTCGAAGGGTAATCCCGGGCCGGCGGCCTGGGCGTGGGTCGTTGCCGGTACGGACGGTCAGGTGGCTTCCTGGGAGGCGGGCCCGCTGGGGAGGGCCACGAACAACGTGGCGGAGCTGACCGCGCTGCGCGAGCTGCTCCAGGCGACCGACCCGGTCGTTCCGCTCGAGGTGCGCATGGACTCGCAGTACGCCATGAAGGCGGTCACGACCTGGCTGCCGGGCTGGCGCCGCAAGGGCTGGAAGACGGCCGCCGGCACGCCGGTGGCCAACCGGGACCTGGTGGTCGCCATAGACACGCTGCTGACCGGCCGGGACGTCACCTTCGTGTACACCCCCGCGCATCAGGTCGACGGGGACGCCCTGAACGCGGCCGCCGACGCCGCCGCGAGCCACACGGCCCGCTCCCAGGAGCCGGCCGGGTCGGCCGCCGGCTCCGCCCTGCCCCCGCCGGAGCCGGTGTCACGGCCCGCGACCTCGGGACGCAACAGGCGGCCCGCGGAACGGCGCTCATCGGCGGCGGGCTCCTCCTCCCGTGGCTCGGTCGCGGCGAAGTTCCCCGGCAGGTGCCGCTGCGGCCGGCCCTACGCCAAGGGAGAGACGATCGCGAAGAACCCGGACGGCTGGGGCCACCCGGCCTGCGCCACGGACGGCGGCTGAACTGGGGCGCGTCGCCGCCTCCCCGCCCCCGAAGGCGCGCGGCGGCGGCGTCGAGGTCGCCGGCGTCCGTGCCGTCCACTGCGTCACCGCGCTCGCGCCGTCACGCTGATGGTCCTGCACTGAGGTGCCGCCCCCTGTGCCGTAGTCCCGGACAGGGAGTGCTCTCCGTGCGTGTGGCAGGCGCTCCCCGGCGCGAGCAGCTGTGCCCGGTCGTTCCCGGCGGGGAAGACCTGGCCGTCACCGGCCGCAGGGCCACGGGCCGTGGACGGGCTGCGGCTCAGTAGGTGACGTGGATGCGGCGCGCCGGGCCGTCGACCCGGATCCGTCCTCCGACGGGGACGACGAGTTGCGGGTCGGTGTGGCCGAAGTCGACGTCGAACACCGCCATGGTGTCGGGGGCGTACCGGTCGAGAGCCCGTAGGACGGCCTCGCGCTGCTCCCGGCGGAAGCGCGCCCGGGCCTGCGGTTCGAGCGGGTTCTCGAACGACCAGCTCTTCGCCCTGGCCATCAACAGCGCGGGGAACTGCCGCAGCAGCCCGCGTTCACCCATGCTCCTGAGGATGAAGAAGACGTCCTGGGCACGCGGCATCTCCTCCGAGGTCTCCAGGAAGAGCACGTTGCCGGCGTACGGGTCGACCGGTTCCCCGATGCGGCCCGCCATCAGCAGCCAGGACAGGATCTCCAGGTTGCCGCCCCAGCCGGCTCCTTCGACCACCCGGTCGCCGTTGTGCCAGAACCAGCCTTCGGAAGGCTCCGTCTCCGGTTCGGTCTCGAAGGTCCGCGGGTCGTCCCAGGGCCGGTTGACGTCGCCGTACGTGGGCGAGGGAGTGAGCTCGTACTCGCCCGACGTGAACAGCGCCGCCCGGAGCGACTCCGCCGTCAGCGGGTGCATCGCGCCGGGTCGGCCGAGTTCGACCATCACCGAACCGCCGTGGTAGGCGACCATGCCCAGATCGCGCAGGTACAGCAGCAGGTTGGTGTTGTCGCTGTAGCCGAAGAAGGGCTTCGGGTTGGCGTGGACAAGGTCGCCGTCGAGGTGAGGGAGGACGGTGATCTGGTCGTCGCCGCCGATGCTCGCGATGACCGCCTTGATGTCGGGGTCCGCGAAGGCCGCGTGGATGTCGGCGGCCCTCTCCTCGGGCGTCGCGCCCATCTTCCGGGTCGTCGGGTATTCCACCGCCTTCAGCCCGAAGTCCTCCTGGAGCCTGCGCACCCCCAACTCGTAGGGAAGGGGAAGGTGTCCAGGCAGACCGGAGGAAGGGGACAGCACCGCGACCTGATCTCCGGGGCGGGGCTTGGCGGGGTACAGGGAAGCCGTCATCTCGTGATCGTAGGACCGGGCGGACCCGCGGCCGAAACGATTTGCTCGGCGGTGTCCCGCACGCTCGCCCCTCCGTTCGCGGACGGCACGCGCTCCAGGAGGGCATGTGGTCGGGCCGGGCAGGGTCGAGGAAGGCGTCGGCTCGTGACGGGGCGCGCTGTTGCCGGCCGGCGCGCGGTTGTGGACGGGCACCGGTCGTGGACGGGCGCCGGTCGTGGAGCGGCACGACGGGCCGCGGCCGGGAAGTGGCGTCGGCCGGCCGCGCGTCGGGCACCGGATCGTGGGCGCCGGGGCCCATGGTTGTGGTCGTTGCCGTGTCGCGCCGCCGAGCGCGCCGGCGCGGGAGGCTGGAAGGTGGCCGCAGACAGCGATCCGAAGGAGGAAGCCACCATGACCGGGCATGTGACCGTCGGTCTGGACAACTCGCCCGAGAGTCTCGCGGCGGCGCACTGGGCGGCCCGGGAGGCCG
>NZ_JBSGZJ010000148.1:0-14697 GCF_053610925.1 Streptomyces sp. NPDC054847
CCCGCCAGGGTGCGGGCGGCGCTCGGTGTGCCGGGGCGGACGCGCTTCGTGGGGAGCGGTGCGCGGGCGGTGCCTCATGTGCCGGGGCGCGCGGGCAGTGCCTCATGTGCCCTTCTGGCGGCGGCGGGAGGGAACCGATCAAGGCCGGGGAGCGTATTCATGGTGGGGACTTCATCGGGGGAGGTCACGCTGACGGGGGGTCCGGCGTCCACGCCGGTACCAAGATCGGGTCAATTGTGGTGTGAGGCGGTCCCCTGCGGCCATACTGCTGGCCGGGAGTAGTCCCAGGGACCGCCGGGGAGCGGGCCGACGTCAGCGACCAAGGGGGAGGTCACGTGACACACCCGCCGAATGTGCGCACAGCGCCTCAGTCGGCTCCGGCCCATGCGCCCGTACTCCCGCCCGCGCAGGCGCCCGCCGGGCCGGCGGGGAGCAGTGCCTGGGCGGAGGGCCGCCGGCGGCTGCGGGCCGCGGCGACGACGGAGCCGGGGCGGCTTCAGATCATCGGAGCCGTACTGGCAGCGCTGGTCGTGGCGTTCGGCGCGGTGACGGTTTTCGAGATCTCCTCGCGCGCCACCGCCGCGGACGACGTGGTGACCCGCAGTCAGCCGCTCACCGCCGACGCCGCCTCGATCTACCGCTCGCTCGCCGACGCGGACACGGCGGCCTCCAGCGGCTTCCTGGCCGGCGCCGAGGAGCCGCGTGAGGTGGCCGAGCGGTACGACAGGGACATCGCGCTCGCCTCCCGCCTGCTCGTCAAGGCCGCGACGAACGCCGGCAGTTCCAGCGAGTCCGGGCAGCAGATAGCCGAGCTGAACGAGGGGCTGCCGCGCTACACGGCCCTGATCGAGACCGCCCGGGCCAACAACCGGCTGGGCCGGCCGCTGGGCGGCGCGTATCTCCGCTTCGCCAACGAGCAGATGTCACGGGACCTGCTGCCCGCCGCCCAGAAGCTGTACGACGCGGAGACGGCGCGGCTCCAGCAGGACGACGACGACGCCCGGTTCTGGCCCGTGCTGTCCACGGCGGCCGGTGTGGTGGCGATCGGAGCCCTGCTGTGGGCGCAGCGGCGCAACTACCGCCGTACGAACCGCGTGTTCAACCACGGCCTGCTCGTCGCCACGGCGGCGTCCACGGTGCTGCTGCTGTGGCTCGCGGTGGGGCACACCGTGACGCGCACCCAGCTGGCCGACGCCGACCGGCACGGCCAGCAGTCCCTCAAGGTGCTGGGCGACGCGCGGATCAACTCCCTGATGGCCCGCGCCAACGAGAACCTGACAGTGGTGGCACGGGGCGCCGTGCTCACCGATGACGGCAAGAGCGACAAGTACGAGACGGACTACGCCGCCGGCATGAACCGGCTCGGCGAACAGCTGCACCTGGCCCAGCGTCTGGCCGACGACAGTGAGGGCCGCGGCCCGGTCGACGCCGCGGTCACGGCCGTGTCCGAGTGGCAGGAGCGCCACAAGGACGTCACCAGGACCGACCGGGCCGGCGACTACGACGGCGTGGTCCGCAAGGTCATCGGCGCCAAGGGTTCCACGGGCGAGTCCTTCGACAAGGTGGACGCGGCATTGGAGAAGGCGCTGGCGCACGAGCAGCGCGAGTTCACGGCAGCGGCGAAGGACGCACGAGGCGCGCTGTCGGGCCTGCCCCTCGGGGCGGCCGTGCTCGGCGTCCTCGGCGCGGCCGGGGCCGTGCTCGGCATCAACCGCAGGCTTTCGGAGTACCGGTGAGAGGGGGAGCGATGACGGACTCGGAAGCACGCCCGGGACGCCGGCGCACTCTGCGCGGCTGGGGCGGCGTCGCGGGAATGGCGGCCGCCTGCGCGCTGACCGCCGCCGTCACCCTGCTGCCGCTGTCCCACGGTGGTGAGGCCCTGACGCCCGGCACCGGCCAGGGCGTGGCATCCACCCTGCCCGTGAAGGACGACACCTGCGAGGACCCCGAGGCCTCGCTCACCCCGTCGGGTGCCGGCGGCCCCACGATCGACGCGATCAAGGAGCGGGGCAAGCTGATCGTCGGCGTCGACCAGAACAGCTACCGCTGGGGCTACCGCAACCCGGTCGGCGGCGGACTCGAAGGCTTCGACATCGATCTCGCCCGTGCCATCGCCGACGACATCGTCGGCAGCCCGGACGCCGTCATCTTCCGCGCCATACCCACCAACCAGCGCATCGCCGCCCTGGAGAACGGCACCGTGGACATCGTGGTGCGCACGATGACCATCAGCTGCAGCCGTATCAAGCAGGTCGCGTTCTCCACCGCCTACTTCCAGGCCGGCCAGCAGGTGCTGGCGTCCAAGAGCTCGTCGATCACCGGCTACGACAAGTCACTGACGGGCAAGCGGGTCTGCTCCGCGGAGGGTTCGACCGCATACGAGGCGATGGAGCGCAACAGCTTCGGCGCGACGTTCAAGGACAAGCACGACGGGCAGCCCGAGGACGAGGACCTCTACACGGTGCCCAACCAGCTGGACTGCCTGGTCAGGCTCCAGCAGGGCCTGGTCGACGCGATCGTCACGGACAACGCCCTGGCGGCCGGCCAGGCGGCCCAGGACCCGGCCGTCGAGCTCAAGGGCGACGCCCCCTTCACCACCGAGTACTACGGAGTGGCCACCAAGCTCGGCAACGACGACCTCGTGCGCCGGGTGAACCAGGTCCTGGTCGAGTACCGCAAGGGCGCCTGGAAGAAGGCGTACGACAAGTGGCTCGCGGCCGACCTGCCGGGAATCGCAGGGCCGCCGCAGCCCAAGTACCGGGCCGGGTAGGCCCAGCGGAGCGCGGGCGCGGCCGGCGCGACAGCACTGCAGGAACGAACGCACCACAGGCAGCGGGCAAGAACGGAGAGGTGATCGATGGGCGTCGCGGAACCCTTCCCCGGCCCTGCGGGGCGACCGCACGGGCCGGTGATGGACCGGGACGAGGTGGACCGTGCTCTGGCACGGCTCGGCGCCGAGCACGAGGCGGTGGAGACCTCGCTGCTGGCGTTGCAGGACCACGCGGGCCGCAGGCTGCTCGAAGGCGCGGAGCTGACGGGTGTGACCAAGGACCGCTGGGCGACCGCCGAGCAGCAGATCACCTTGCTCTGGGGCTACTTCGACGCCTACACCGCCGCGCTGAACGGCATCCGTGAGCTCCGTGCCCGCAGGCGCTGGTCCAGTCGCGAGGACCTCGCGGAACTGACCGAGCGGCTGCGCGGCCGCAGCGTCACCGTGGCGAGCCAGGCCGCCCACACCGCCCCCGGGATCACCGGACCGGCCAGGCTGTCCGAGGAGTTCACCCTCGAGGAGCTCGTCGCCAGGATGAACGACCTCTACGCGGCGTCGCTGGACGTGGTGGTGACCGCCGACGCTGTCTGGTCGGCGCTGCCCGCCCGTATCGACCTGCTCTCCGCGGAACTGCGGCGCACCCGTTCACTCGCTCACTCCGTCGGCGTGCGGCCCGGGGAGCACCCCTCCGGCGACGAACTGGAGGCCATCACCGAGGAGCTGTCCATACTGCGCGCCCAGGTGGTGTCCGACCCGCTCGCCTTCTGGCGGCCCGGGCCGGGCAGCGCGGCACCCGGTGGCGGCAGGCCCGACACCGACCGCTACGACCGGGCGGCCCGCGCCCTCGAGGACGTGCGCCGTGAGATCGAAGCGGTGCTCCAGGTCCGGCAGGACTCGGAGGAGCGGCTGATGCGGCTGCGCGACGTGCTCTCCCGCGCCGACCGGACGCTGACCGAGGCACGGGCGGCGCGCGGCGAGGTGCTGGCGAAGATCGCCGCGTCCGAGGTGCCCGCGGTCAGCGGCCCGCCGACCGCGCTCCAGGAGCGCCTGGCCACGGCCGCAGAGCACCGCAGGCACGCCCGCTGGCACCGTCTCTCGCCGCTGCTCGAGTCGCTGGAGCGCGAGGCCGAGGAGGAACTGATGCGTGCCCGCGAGTCGTTGACCGCCGTCACGGCGCCGCTCGCGGTGCGGGCCGAGCTGCGCGGCCGTCTCGACGCGTACAAGGCGAAGGTCGCACGGCAGGGCTCGGCCGAGGACCCGATGCTCATCGAGCGGTACGACGCGGCGCGCCGGATGCTGTGGAGCGCGCCGTGCGATCTGCGCGCCGCGGAGCAGGCGGTTCTGCGTTACCAGCACGCGGCGGCGGAGGCCCTGGCGCAGCGACAGGACGGACCGGAGTCGGGGCCCACCGACCGCAGGGGGGATTCATGAGCGGGAACGACAACTGCCAGCGCCCCGGTTGCGCGGGCTCGTACGAGGACATGGGCGGCGGCGAGCTGTACTGCGACACCTGCGGGCTGGCCCCGGTCGTGTCGCCCACCGGCATGGTGTCCTCGCCGGCCACCGGCATCGCCGGCGGCGGCCGGGACTCCTCTTCGGCGCGCAGCAGTTCCCGTTCCTCCCGTGCGTCCTCACGCTCGTCGTCGTCGCGCCGGTCGGTCTCGGGACGGCTGTCGCTTTCCCTGAGCGGGCAGCCCTCCGCGCGGTCGGTCTCCGTCCGCAGCTCCGGAGCGTCGGCGGCCTCGTCCGCGCGCAACCGGCTGGGTGCGGGGCTGGTGTCCGTGCCGGACGTCCCGCGGCCCGACCCGCGCGGCGCCGTCATGGCGAACCCGGAGGTGCCGGAGCGCAAGCGGTTCTGCTCGCGTTCCGACTGCGGAGCACCCGTCGGACGAGCCCGTGGCGACCGGCCGGGACGTACCGAGGGCTTCTGCACCAAGTGCGGCCACCCGTACTCGTTCGTGCCGAAGCTGACCGGCGGCGACATCGTGCACGGCCAGTACGAGGTCGTTGGCTGCCTCGCGCACGGCGGCCTCGGATGGGTGTACCTGGCCGTGGACCGGGCCGTGTCGGACCGGTGGGTGGTGCTCAAGGGCCTGCTCGACACCGGCGACCAGGACGCCATGGCGGCCGCGATCTCGGAGCGGCGCTTCCTCGCCGAGATCGAGCACTCCAACATCGTCCGGATCTACAACTTCGTCGAGCACCTCGACCAGCGCACCGGCTCCCTCGACGGTTACATCGTCATGGAGTACGTGGGCGGCAAGTCCCTCAAGGAGATCGCCAACGAGCGGCGCGGCCCTGACGGCCGGCGCGACCCGCTGCCGGTGGAGCAGGCGTGCGCGTACGGCATCGAGGCGCTGGAGGCGCTCGGGCACCTGCACAGCAGAAACCTCCTGTACTGCGACTTCAAGGTCGACAACGCGATCCAGCAGCAGGACCAGCTCAAGCTGATCGACATGGGCGCGGTCCGCCGGATGGACGACGACGAGTCCGCCATCTACGGCACCGTCGGCTACCAGGCGCCGGAGGTCGCGGAGGTCGGCCCGTCGGTGGCCTCCGACCTGCACACGGTGGCGCGGACGCTGGCCGTGCTGACCTTCGACTTCCAGGGCTACACGAACGTGTTCGTGGACTGCCTGCCGGACCCGGACAACATCGAGGTCTTCCGGACGTACGAGTCCTTCTACCGGCTGCTGGTGCGGGCCACGGACCCGGACCCGGGGCGGCGGTTCGCCTCTGCGCAGGAGATGGCCGAGCAGCTGACGGGGGTGCTCAGGGAGGTCGTCGCGATGCAGACGGGCCGCCCCCGCCCGGCCGTGTCGACGCTGTTCGGCCCGGAACTGCGCGTGACGGACACGGAGTTGTTCGCGGAGCAGACCGAGGACGTGTCCCGGCTGGGCGCGCGCGACGCCAAGCGCGGCAGGAGAGCGGCGGCGGCCGCGGCCGGGGCGCCCGCGCAACTGCCGTCCGCCGCGGGCCATGCCCCCGCGCCTGCCTCGTACGCCGCGGTTCCGGCACCTCGTGAGCCCGGCGGGCCGCTGCCGGGCGCGGCACCCGCGGGCCTGGCGCCGCCCGGCACGGACCTCGCCCCGCAGCTCGCCGTGCTGGACACGAGGGCGGCCTCGCTGGCGCTCCCGGTGCCCCGCGTCGACCCGAACGACCCGAACGCGGGTTTCCTGGCCGGGCTGATGGCCTCCGCTCCCGCCGAATTGATCGCCGCACTGCACACGGCGGCGGCCGCTTCGCCGGAGACGCGGCTGCGTGAACTGCGTGCCCGTCTCGAGATGGGCGACCTGACGGCCGCGACGACGGCGCTCACCACCATGGAGCAGCAGCAGCCCGACGACTGGCGGGTGGTCTGGTACCGGGGCGTCACCTCCCTGGTCACCGGCGACCACCAGGCCGCCGCGCTGTCCTTCGACGCGGTCTACGACGCGTTCCCCGGCGAGCCGGCGCCCAAGCTGGCCCTCGGACTGTGCGCGGAGGTGCTCGGCCAGCTGGACAACGCGGCGGAGTACTACCGTCTCGTGTGGACGACCGACCCGAGCCATGTGAGCGCGGCGTTCGGGCTGGCCAGGGTCCAACTCGCGGCGGGCGACCGCACCGGAGCCGTACGGACGCTGGAGTCGGTGCCGGAGGCATCGATCCACTACACGGCCGCACGGGTGGCCGCCGTACGGGCGAGAATCCGTCGGCGCGCCGTGCACGAACCGCTGCTGGAGGACCTGTCGGCGGCTGCCTCGCAGGTCGCCGCCCTCGCGGGCTTCGGTCTGGACGCCGTACGGCGCGAGCGGTTGTCCACAGAGGTACTCGGCACGGCGCTGGACTGGGTACTCTCCGGAAGTCCCGGAAGCGGGCCGTCCGTTCCGCACGCACCGAGCGCACTGCTCGGCAGCACGCTGGACGAACGCGGTCTGCGCTTCGGGCTGGAACGCTCCTACCGGGTGCTCGCCCGGCTCGCCCAGCGCGGCGAGGAGCGGATAGAGCTGGTGGAGCGGGCGAACCGCTACCGCCCCCGGACGTGGGTGTGATTGATGGCGCAGAAGCACCGGCCGGCTGCCGGATCGACCTGCCCCGGCTGCGACGAACCTCTGGAGCCGGGTGACCGGTTCTGCGGAGCGTGCGGCTACGACCTGTCGGCCGTGTCCGCGGTGCCGAAGGACCGCCCCACCGTGGCCATCGGCACGCCCGTCGAATGGCCGGCGGCCACCGGCACCGACACGATGGGCACCCCGACGCCGACGCAGCGCGCCGCGGACGTGCCTGGCACGGACTCCGACGGCGGCGAACTGCCGCCGCAGGGCGCGCCGGGCGACCCTGCCGCCGAAGCGGCAGCCGCACGGGGCACCGGCGTGCCGGGCGCCCCCGTACCGTCGCGGTCCGCGCACGGCACGGACGCCGGTGGACCCGGCTCGCCCGCACCCTCGCACGCCCACGCCGAACCCGGTGCGGGCGCCGGGGACCACGGCCATGAGCGTCCCGGCAGCGGGACCGCCCACGGCCACGGTTCCGCCGCGCCCGGCGCGGGCGCTGCGGACCCGGTCGCCGGTGCGGGGCAGCCCGCCTCCGGTGTGCGGTTCGACGACCCGCCGTCCGGCGACTTCGAGCTCGCCGCACCCGACCCCCGGGCGCCGGCCGCGCCGCCGGCAGCCGCCGCACCGTCCGGCGCCAAGCTCTGCGTGGCCTGCCGGGCCGGCCGGGTCGACACCGACGGTTACTGCGAGAACTGCGGCCACGCCCAGCCCCGCGAGCGCGACCACATGGAGCAGGAGCTCGGTCCGGTCGCCGCGGTCAGCGACCGGGGCCTGCGGCACCACCGCAACGAGGACTCGTTCGCCGTCTCCGCCACCGCCCTGCCGGACGGTTCACCGGCCGTCGTCGCGGTCGTCTGCGACGGTGTCTCGTCCGCGACCCGCCCCGACGAGGCGTCGGCCGCCGCCGCGAGCGCCGCCAACGAGCGGCTGCTGGCCGCGCTGCCTCTGGGCACGCATCCGCAGCAGGCCATGCACGAGGCGATCGTGGCGGCCTCCGAGGCGGTCAACTCCCTGGCCGGGCAGCCCGAACACGCCCCGGGCGAGGAGCACCGCCACCAGAACGCGCCCGCCTGCACGATCGTCGGAGCCGTGGCCGCCGCCGGCCTGCTGGTCGTCGGCTGGGTCGGTGACAGCCGCGCCTACTGGGTCCCCGACGACCGTTCGGGGCCGCCTGCCCGGCTCACCGAGGACGACTCCTGGGCGGCGCAGATGGTGGCGGCCGGCCTGATGAACGAGGCGGAGGCCTACGCGGACGAGCGCGCCCACGCGATCACGGGCTGGCTCGGCGCCGACGCCTACGAACTCGAGCCGCATACCGCCGCGTTCAAGCCGGACCGTTCCGGCGTGGTCGTGGTCTGCACCGACGGCCTGTGGAACTACGCGGAGGGCGCGGAGGACATGGCCCGAGCCGTCCCCGTGGACGCGGCGGAACGTCCGCTGCACAGCGCCCAGATGCTCGTCGGTCACGCCCTCGACGGCGGCGGCCACGACAACGTAACGGTGGCGGTCCTGCCGTTCGCCGTACCGCGCCAAGGGGCAGGATCGGCTCAGGACATGGCCTGATACGACCCCTTCGCGGCCGTCGCCCCGCCGGCGGCCCCCGGCCGGCCTCCGCCGCCCGGCGGCCGCCACCACCACCCGCAACCGTCCGCTGTCCCTGCCGCCTTCGAACGACCCGCCGCCCGTGCTGCCGCTCCGCCGCAGCAGGCGCAGCGCCGTGCGGAGCCCACAAGGAGCCGATCAGATGGCTGTTTTCTCCAAGTCCCAGGTGCCTCAGTTCTCGGTGGACGTGTACCAGAACGAATACCTTCCCGAGGGCGGCCGAGAGGTCAACGCGATCGTCACGGTCACCTCGACCGGGGGCGGCACCACCGGGGGCGCCCCGTTGCGCGGAGCGTCCGCCTCCGCTGCCGCCGTGCCGGACCAGGTGCCCGCCGCCGGTGTCGTGATCATGGTGGACTGCTCCGGCTCGATGGAGTACCCGGCGACGAAGCTGCGCAACGCACGGGAGGCGACGGCCGCGGCCGTCGACACACTCCGTGACGGCGTCGCCTTCGCGGTGGTCGCCGGCACGCACAAGGCGCTCGAGGTCTATCCGGGCGGTGGGGGGCTGGGCGTCGGCGGCGCGGGCGGCCGCGGGCGGGGCGAGGGGGGGGGGCGGGCCGTCGCCGACCCGGCCACCCGCGCACAGGCCAAGGACGCGCTGCGGACCCTCACGGCCGGCGGCGGCACCGCGATCGGCACCTGGCTGCGGCTGGCCGACCGCCTGCTGTCCTCCTCCGACGTGGCGATACGGCACGGCATCCTGCTCACCGACGGACGCAACGAGCACGAATCGCCGGAGGACCTGCGGGCAGCCCTGGACGCCTGCGCGGGCCGCTTCACCTGCGACGCCCGGGGGGTCGGCACGGACTGGGAGGTCAAGGAGGTCACCGGCATCGCGTCGGCGCTCCTCGGCACGGCCGACATCGTCGCCGACCCCGGCGGCCTCGCCGCGGACTTCACCAGCATGATGGAGAACGCGATGGGCAAGGAGGTCGCGGACGTGGCGCTGCGGCTCTGGACGCCGGTCGGCGTGGAGATCAAGTTCGTGAAGCAGGTCGCTCCGACCGTGGAGGACCTCACCGGGCGGCGCACGGAGGCCGGCCCCCGCGCGGGCGACTACCCGACCGGATCATGGGGGGACGAGTCCCGCGACTACCACATATGTGTGCAGGTGCCGGAAGCCGCGATCGGCCAGGAGATGCTGGCGACGCGGGTCTCGCTGATCGTCCCGGCCGCCGACGGCGGTTCTCCCGCCGTGCTGTCGCACGGGCTCGTGCGGGCCGTCTGGACGGACGACATGGCAGCGTCCACGTCGATCAATCCGCAGGTGGCGCACTACACCGGCCAGGCGGAACTGGCACAGGTCATCCAGCAGGGACTCGAGGCCCGCAAGGCGGGTGATTTCGGCGGGGCGACCGCGAAACTGGGGCGCGCCGTGCAGCTCGCTGCGCATTCCGGAAACGAGGACACCGCGAAGCTGCTTTCGAAGGTGGTGGACGTCGTCGACGCGGCGACAGGTACTGTGCGACTGAAGGCGAAGGTCGCGGACGCGGACGAGATGACACTCGAAACGCGCTCCACGAAGACGGTTCGCGTCAAGAAGTAGCACGTACGAACACGAGTGAACGGCCCTCGGGCCGGATGAGGAGAGGGGGACGCGCCGACATGCCGACCTGCCCGAACGGACACCAGTCGGGTTCCGACGACTGGTGCGAGGTCTGCGGCCACCGCATGGCTCCTCCCGGTGCTCCCGCGGGTGCCGTACCGCCGCCTCCACCGCCGCCGCCCGGCTACGGCTATCCCGGCCCGGCCGATCCGAACGCCACGGCCCAGGCGGAGCTCTGCCCGCAGTGCCGCACCCCGCGCGAGGCCATGGCCCCGTTCTGCGAGGAGTGCCGCTACAACTTCCTGACGCACACGGCGACGTCCTACACGCCCGTGGCACCGCCGCCGCAGCAGCAGGGTGGCCTGAACCTCCCGCCCGGTTTCCAGTCGCAGCCGGGTCCCCCCGGGCCGCCCGCGCAGCACGGGCCCCCGCCGCCGCCCCCGCAGCAGCAGCGTGACCCGTTCGAGTACCAGGGCTCGCGCCCCTCGCAGATGAACCGGCCGGCCGAGCCGCTGGGGCAGGAGTCACCCGGCCACCACCAGCAGCAGCCGCCGCACCAGCAACCGCCGCAGCACCAGCAGCGGCAGCAGCCGGGGGCGTACCAGCAGCAGGGCGGTCCGCCGCCCCCGCCGTCTCCTTTCCAGCAGCAGCCCGGTCCCCCGGCGCCGCCCGGGTTCCAGCAGCAGCCCGGACCGCCCGCTCCACCGGCGTTCCAGCAGCAGCAGCCCGGTCCGCCCGCGCCGCCGCAGCCCCAGCAGACCGGCGGCGACGACTGGATGCTGCCACCGCCCTCCCGGACCCAGTCGCCCCCGCCCCCGCCGGGGCACCAGGGCCCGCAAGGGCCACAGGGACATCAGGGTCAGCAGCATCAGGGGCCGCCGCCGTTCCCGCACCAGTCCATGCCGCCGCAGCACCAGCAGGGCCCCGGCATGCAGGGCGGCATGCACCCGGGTCAGCAGCAGCCTCCGCAGCATCAGGCCGCCCCGGCGGGCTGGACGGCGGTCGTCGGCCCGGACCGTGAGTACTTCATGGCGATGATGCAGCGCAGCGGCCCGGAGGCCACCGGTCTCAACCTGCCGGCCTACTCCCCCGAGCAGCACCTGCCGCTCACCGGGAGCCAGATCACCATCGGCCGCCGCCGGCAGTCGACGGGCGAGTCGCCGGACATCGACCTGTCGGTGCCTCCGGAGGACCCGGGCGTCTCGCACCAGCACGCGGTGCTGGTGCAACAGCCGGACGGTTCCTGGGCGGTGGTCGACCAGAACTCGACCAACGGCACCACGCTCAACGGCGCCGAGGACCCGATCCAGCCGTACGTCCCGATCCCGCTGAACGACGGCGACCGGGTGCACGTCGGCGCCTGGACGACAATCACCGTCCGCCGCGGCTGAGCGACCCCGCCGGGGAGCCTCACCGCGCCGGACGGCGATCCTGCCGACAGCCATGAATACGTGGCGCCGGGCGCGAGCGTTCAACCCGCGGCACGGGAGCGGGCAGCGGGACGGGAGGCGGCGCGGCGGGCGCGTTCAGTCGCCGGACGGCCCGAGGGGCCAGACGTAGGGCCCCTCGGGATCGTCCAGCCAGGCCCACTGCCGGCCGTCGCCGACGGTGACCCCGAAGCGGCTGCGATCCGGGCGGCGCTCCCCGTACCACAGGGCGAGCGCCTCTTCCGGGTCGAGGCTCCCCGCGGTCAGACTCAGCATGAAGCGGAACAGGTCGTTCTCGACCGCGCTCCCGGACAGTCCGCCGGTCTCCGGTTCCTCGGGCACGGCCGTGCCCCGCAGCGGCACGAAGTACGCCGATGTTCGCAGGAAGCGGCCCTCCGCCGTCCGGCCGCCCGCGTCGTGACGGACCCGCAGGGCGATGATCCCGGTGGACAGCGGCGCCACGATCCGTGCGCCGTCGCTGCACTGGGCGGGCCAGGCGTAGGGCACCGCCGCCAGGGTGCAGGTGGCGATGACGCGGTCGAACGGGGCGCGCTCCGGGCAGCCGCGGGCGCCGTCGCCGGTGACGACCGCGGGGCGGTACCCGGCGGCCGACAGGTGTGCGCGGGCGGCCTCGGTGACCTCCGGATCGATGTCCATGGTCGTCACGGCGGCGTCGCCCAGCCGGTGCGCCAGCAGCGCGGCGTTGTAGCCGGTGCCCGCCCCGATCTCGAGGACCCGGTTCCCGTCGGTGACCTGGAGCGCGTCCAGCATCAGGGCCATGAGGGAGGGCTGGCTGCTCGACGACAGCAGTTCCCCGTCGCGCAGGCGGGTGGCCAGCGGCTCGTCCGTGTAGGCACCGAGCAGCCAGCGGGCGCGCCGGCCGGGGTCGGGGTCCTCGCGCCACAGGCGTTCCCACGCTCCGCCCCGGGGCGTGAAGTAGTACGGCACGAACAGGTGCCGCGGCACCTCGTCGAACGCCGCCCGCCAGGCCGGATCGGTCAGCCCTCCGTCGGCCACGATCTCGCGCACCATCGCCCGCCTCGCCTCGGTGGCGGCCTCGGCGAATCGATCCCCGTTCTGACCCATATGTTCACTTTGCTGCGTAGATGCACATGAGGCGAGCCTCCATGCCGGGCGCTGCCTGGAGCCTCAGAGATCCCAAGGGCCTCGGCCCTGGGCGGGTCGGTCTGAGAGCATGGGGGCGTGAATGAGATTCGGCGCGGGACGCTTCAGGAGCAGACCTTCTACGAGCAGGTCGGCGGCGAGGAGACCTTCCGGCGCCTCGTGCACCGCTTCTACGAGGGCGTTGCCGAGGACCCGTTGCTGCGGCCGATGTACCCGGAGGAGGACCTCGGACCGGCGGAGGAGCGGCTGACGCTCTTCCTGATCCAGTACTGGGGCGGGCCCCGCACCTACAGCGACAACCGCGGCCACCCCCGCCTGCGGATGCGCCATGTGCCGTTCACGGTCGACAGGGCGGCCCACGACGCCTGGCTCAAGCACATGCGCACGGCGCTGGACGAGCTGGGCCTTGCCGAGGACCACGAGCGGCAGCTGTGGGACTACCTGACGTACGCCGCCGCCTCGATGGTGAACACCCCGGACTGACCCGCTTCCCCGGCGGTCCCTTCACCGGGCCGGGCCTCGCACTCGGGCCGTCCCGCCGGTCCTCCCACGTCGCGGCACCCCAACGGAATCCGGTGCTCCGTCGCCGGATAACGGTCACGATCAGGTGAAGGTCGTGGTGCAAGCGGTTTCCACGGACCCGTGTGCTCTGACAGCATCCATGGACGGTGGCGTCGGGGCGCCGCCAGGTAAACGCTGTGGGGTGGGGACGGGTGACGGGGTTCGTACTACTGCGCGTCAGGGCGCACCGGCTGCTGCTTGCCGCGGCACTCCTGGCGGTTCTGCTCACCACCTGTGTGCTCGCCTCGCTCGCCGCCTTCTCCGGTTCCGTCGGGGACGCCGCGCTGCGGCAGACCCTGGGCGGGCGGGACGCGGCCGCCGCGGCGCTGACCGTCACCGCCAAGATCCCGCCGGAGCGCCGCGAGGCGGCGGAGGAGGCCGTCGTCCGAGGGGCAGAGCGGTCCTTCGACGGGCTGCCCGTGACGGTGCACAGGCTCGAGCGCTCGGGGACGTACGCCCTCCCGCGGTCCCTCCAGGACCCGGAGGCACGCAAGGGGGAGCCCGACCTCACCCACTTCGCCGCTCTCGACGAGAGCCGGGTCACGATGGTGTCCGGTACCCGCCCGGGCCCCGCCGGCGCCGGGGCCGTGCCGGTCGCCCTGCCGGAAGTCGCCGCGAAGCACCTGGGCCTGAAGCCCGGCGCACGCCTCACCCTCACCGACCGGCTCTCCGACAAACCGGTCACCGTCCGGCTGACCGGTCTCTACCGGCCGGCGGACGGCGACGATCCGTACTGGCAGCTCGACAGCCTCGGCGGCCGTGGTGTGCGGTCCCTGGTCTTCACCACGTACGGCCCGCTCCTCGCCCACCCCTCGGTCCTCGCCTCCGACCGTGTCGCCGTCGGAGACGCTGCGTGGCTGGCCACCGCCGACTTCAGCACCGTCACCACCGACCGCATCGCCGCGCTGCGCGCCACGGCGACGAGCGGCCCCAAGTCGCTGAGCAAGGACCCGGCGTTCGCGTCCGGCGCGACGGTGGGCACCTCCCTGCCGACCGTGCTGGCCCAGAGCGAGCGGGCCCTGCTGGTCGCCCGCTCCACCCTGATGATCGTCGCCGTGCAGCTGGTACTGCTCGCCGCGTACGCGCTGCTGCTGGTGGCCCGGCTGCTCAGTTCGGAGCGGACCGGCGAGACCGACCTGCTGCGCGCCCGCGGCGCGTCACGCCGGCGCATCATCTCGCTCGCCGCCGTCGAGGCCCTGCTCCTCGCCCTGCCGGCGGCGCTCTGCGCGCCGCTGCTGTCGGGGCCGTTGACCCGTCTGCTGGCCGAGCACTCCACGCTCGCCAAGAGCGGACTGCGGCTCGGCGAGGCCCCGACGGCGCAGGTGTGGCTGGTGGCCGCGGGGGTCGCGGTGTGCTGCGCGGCGGCTGTCGTGGCACCCGCGCTGGCCGCGACGTCCGGCGCGCTGCGGCTGCGGCGCGGCCGCGGCGGCACGCTGCCCGCTCCTGTTCGTGCCGGTGCGGACGTGGGGCTGCTGGCCGTCGCGGCGGTCGCCTACTGGCAGTTGGACCGGCAGACCGGCTCCCTTGGCGGTGGGGCGATCAGCGGTGACCGCGAGGGAGACCTGGGCATCGACCCACTCCTGGTCGCCGCACCCGCCCTGGCCCTGCTGGCCGGCACCGTCCTGACGC
>NZ_JBSGZJ010000149.1:0-14695 GCF_053610925.1 Streptomyces sp. NPDC054847
GGGCGTATCGGTGTCCGGGTACTGGCCCGTTGTGACTAGCCCGGCCGGGCCACTGCGAACCACCCGAAAGGACAGGCCCGTTGAACTGAACCGCCCGAGCGGGTGGTGCGTCATCAATCAGTAGGAAGAGCTGCTGTGAAATGCCTGCGGAGCGACCTCCGTGGGTGAACACTGGGGACCGACCGACAGATACGGGGGAGCGGCCATGAACACCTCATCGAGCCGCACGACACACACCACATCACAGCGAAAGAACCCATCCATGTGCCAGCACCAGCCAGCCTGTCCCACATCCGACTCCGCCGACCGTGAGGCGGCCCGCCTCGTGGCGCACCATCCGGAACAGGGCTGGAGCCTGCTGTGCAACGGCGTGCTCCTCTTCGAGGACACCGGCGAGCTGCTGCCCGACGGCCGGATCATCGCCCCGCGCCGTACAGCGGCCGCCGGCCCGCTGGTGACCGCGGCCTAGGCCTCTTCGGTAACACGGGAAACAGAAGGGCCGGCCCGGAGAACTTCCGGACCGGCCCCGACGCATGTGCCGCGCGGCTCGCGTCAGTTGTCGTACTCCTCCAGCGGCGGGCAGGAGCACACGAGGTTACGGTCGCCGAACGCTCCGTCGATGCGCCGCACCGGCGGCCAGTACTTGTCGGCGGCGTTCACGCCCGCCGGGAAGACGGCCTCCTCGCGGCTGTAGGCGTGGTCCCACTCGCCGCCGAGCGCGGACGCCGTGTGCGGGGCGTTGCGCAGCGGGTTGTCGTCGGCGGACCACTCGCCCGACGCGACCTTCTCGATCTCGCCGCGGATCGCGATCATGGTGTCGCAGAAGCGGTCGAGCTCGGTCAGGTCCTCGCTCTCGGTCGGCTCGATCATCAGCGTGCCGGCCACCGGGAAGGACATCGTCGGCGCGTGGAATCCGTAGTCGATCAGGCGCTTGGCGATGTCGTCGACGCTGACGCCGGTCGCCTTGGACAGCGGCCGCAGGTCGACGATGCACTCGTGGGCGACCAGGCCGGCCGGACCGGTGTAGAGCACCGGGTAGTGCGGCTCGAGACGCTTGGCGATGTAGTTCGCCGCGAGCACGGCGACCTGCGTCGCCCGCTTGAGACCCTCTCCGCCCATCAGGCGCACGTACGCCCACGAGATGGGCAGAATGCCCGCGGAGCCCCAGGGAGCCGCGGAGATCGGCCCCACGCCCGTCCGGGGGCCGGCCGCGGGCTGGAGCGGGTGGTTCGGCAGGTAGGGCGCGAGGTGGGAGCGCACACCGACCGGGCCGACGCCAGGACCGCCGCCGCCGTGCGGGATGCAGAAGGTCTTGTGCAGGTTCAGGTGCGAGACGTCGCCGCCGAACCGGCCCGGCTTGGCGAGACCCACCAGGGCGTTGAGGTTGGCGCCGTCGACGTACACCTGGCCGCCCGCGTCGTGCACCTGGGCGCAGATGTCGGCGACGTGCTCCTCGAACACACCGTGCGTCGACGGGTAGGTGATCATCAGCACGGACAGCTCGTCGCGGTACTGCTCGATCTTGGCGCGCAGGTCCTCGACGTCGATCTCGCCGTCGTCGGCGGTCTTCACCACGACGACCTTCATGCCGGCCATCACGGCGCTGGCCGCGTTGGTGCCGTGCGCGGAGGAGGGAATCAGACAGACCGTGCGGCCCGCGTCCCCGTTGGCGCGGTGGTAGGCGCGGACGGCCAGCAGACCGGCCAGCTCGCCCTGCGACCCGGCGTTGGGCTGGATGGAGACCTTGTCGTAGCCGGTCACCTCGGCGAGGCGGTCCTCCAGCTCGTGGATCAGGGTCAGATAGCCCTGAGCCTGCTCCACCGGTGCGAAGGGGTGGATCTGGCCGAACTCGGGCCAGGTCACCGGCTCCATCTCGGTGGTCGCGTTCAGTTTCATGGTGCAGGAGCCGAGCGGGATCATGCCGCGGTCCAGCGCGTAGTCGCGGTCGGCGAGCCGGCGCAGGTAGCGCAGCATCGAGGTCTCGGACCGGTGCTGGTGGAAGACGGGGTGGGTCAGGTACTCGTCGTCGCGCAGCAGCGCGGCCGGCAGCGCGTCCGCACCGGCCGCGTCCAGGGCGTCGACGTCGCCGTCCACGCCGAAGGCGGCCCAGACGGCGGTCAGCTGCTCGCGGCCGGTGGTCTCGTCGCAGGCGAGGGAGACGTGATCGGCGTCCACCAGGTACAGGTTGACGCCGCGCTCGCGGGCGGCGGCGACCACGTCGGCGGCCCTGCCGGGCACCCGGGCGGTCAGGGTGTCGAAGTACGAGCCGTGCAGGAGCTCGACGCCGCCCGCCCGCAGCCCTTCGGCGAGGATCGCGGCGTAACGGTGGGTGCGCCGGGCGATCGCACGCAGCCCGTCCGGGCCGTGGTAGACGGCGTACATGCCCGCCATCACGGCGAGCAGCACCTGCGCGGTGCAGATGTTGCTAGTGGCCTTCTCGCGGCGGATGTGCTGCTCGCGGGTCTGCAGGGCCAGCCGGTAGGCCTTGTTGCCGTCGGCGTCGACGGAGACGCCCACGAGGCGGCCGGGCAGGCTGCGGGCGAACTTCTCCCGGACCGCCATGTAGCCGGCGTGCGGTCCGCCGAAGCCCATGGGGACACCGAAGCGCTGGGTGGTGCCGACCGCGATGTCCGCGCCGAGCTCGCCGGGCGAGGTGAGCAGCGTCAGGGCCAGCAGGTCCGCGGCGACCGTGACGATCGCGCCGAGCTCGTGCGCCTGCTCGATCACGGGCCTGAGGTCACGCACGGCACCGGAGGCGCCCGGGTACTGCAGCAGCACACCGAACACGCCGCGCTCGGCGATCTCGGCGGGGATTCCCTCGCTGAGGTCGGCGGTGACGACCTCGACACCGGTGGGCTCGGCACGCGTCTCTATCACGGCCAGGGTCTGGGGCAGGGCGTCCGCGTCGACCAGGAAGACGCCGTTCTTGACCTTGCCCACACGGCGGGCCAGCGACATGGCCTCCGCGGCGGCCGTGCCCTCGTCGAGGAGCGAGGCGCCGGAGGTGGGCAGCCCGGTCAGGTCGGCGACCACGGTCTGGAAGTTGAGCAGCGCCTCGAGCCGCCCCTGCGAGATCTCCGGCTGGTACGGCGTGTACGCCGTGTACCAGGCCGGGTTCTCCATGACGTTGCGCAGGATGACCGGCGGCGTGAACGTCCCGTAGTAGCCGAGTCCGATCATGGGGGCGAGCACCTGGTTGCGGTCCGCAAGGGTGCGCAGCTCCGCGAGGACGTCCGCCTCGGTGCGGGCGTCAGGGAGGTCCAGGGCCTCGGCGCTCTTGATGACGTCCGGTACGGCGGCGGCGGTGAGCTCGTCGAGGGAGCCGTAGCCCACATGGGCGAGCATCTTGGCCTGGGCACCGGCGTCGGGCCCGATGTGCCGCTGCTCGAACGGGATCCCTCGCTCCAGCTGGGAGAGCGGAATGCGGTTGGCGGTCATGGTGGGAGGCCTCCTGGTCTTCGCGACCTGCGAGGGGCATCACGGCATGGATGCCCGGACGGCCTCCCCCTCTGTCATCTCGACCTGAGAGCTTCACCGGGCGTCATGGAGCGACATCCCGGCTTTCACCGTCGGTGAGAGCGGATGCCGTCCGACGCCCGCTCTGCTTTCCAGAGTGACCTCGTCCGTGCGGTACAGGTGCCTGAGAGATTCCGGGGAGGATTTGCTCCTTCGGCGCCTCCGGACTGCTCTCCGGAGGACTCTCCCGCACAGGGTCAGCGGCCGTTTGCCAGGGTACCAGCGTGCATCCACACGATCGCTCGAGTGGCCGACACCCGGAATGTGGACTTCTGTAGTCGTTGGAGAGCAGTTGCGACCATTTGGAGGGACCGTGCAGACCGACATCGATCCGCGCAGCCTGATCGGCCGCAAGGCGTTCGACCGCAACGGCAACAAGATCGGAACCGTTGACGAGGTGTACCTGGACGACGCCACGGGCGTGCCCGAGTGGGCGGCCGTGCGCACGGGCCTCTTCAGCCGCGACGCCTTCGTCCCTCTCGAGCCGAGCGAGCTCGTCGACAACGCGCTGCACGTCCCCTACGAACGCGCGCTGATCAAGGACGCGCCCGACTTCGGAGTGGGCCGCCATCTGTCGCCCGAGCAGGAACTCCAGCTCTACCACCACTACGGGCTCGACCTCTCCGGTCCGCCTCCCGCGCCGGCACCCGCCTCCGGCGACCGGTCCTTCGGCCGGGTCGCGGGGCAGGAGGACTGACCGCCCGCACGCCTGCGTCATCGGGGCTCGGGCCGCACGGACGGGCCCCCTGCTCACCGCCGTTTCGTCGCCTCTCCCCCGCCGCGCCAGGTCAGCCCGGACGCCGGTCCGGGACAGGCTCCCGAGGCATGACCGGTGGCTCCGGCGGCTCGGCGCCGCCTGCCGCAGAGGGCTGGGGCGGCGCCGCTTGCGTGGAAGCCGCTGAGGCCCCGGATGGTGGCGATTCCACGGACGTCCCGGAGCGGGTGGCCTGCCGGGAAGACGTCGGCGTTCTCCCCGCCTCGTCGCCCGGTGCCGCAGCCGGATCCGGCGCCCCGTCGGCCGCGGCCGACGGGGGCTCCGCCCGCCCGGTGGGCCGCACCAGCGGCAGTGGGTCCGCGGCCTCGAGGTCCTCGTCGTCCACCCGGAAGGTCCGGACCCTGCCCGGCGCCGACCACGGCTCCTCGAACCGCACGGTGACCCTGCCGACGCCGCTGCCCTGGACCCAGCCCGGCCCGTACGTCGCATGGCGCACGTCCTGTCCGGCCGCCCAGCGTCGCTCCGCCGGGTCGGGCCGGCCGGGCTCGGTACGGTGCGGTTCGCCCGCCCCGGCTGGTGCGCCCTCCGGGGCCGTAAGCGCACTCTCCTCCTCGGCCCCCGCGGCCGCCTCGGCCTCGGCCTCCGCCTCCGCCGCGGCCTGCGCGAACAGGTCCTCCTGGGTGTAGTCCGCGAGCCCCGTCACGCCCACGCCCAGGAGCCGTACGCCACCGGTGGTGTCCACCGACTCCAGCAGCCTGCCGGCCGCCTCCCGCACCACCGTCGGGTCGTCCGTCGGCCCACGCAGCGTCTCCGACCGCGTCAGCGTCGAGAAGTCGTACCGGCGGACCTTGAGCACGATGGTCCGGCCGGAGTGACCGCTGCCGCGGAGCCGCTGCACGCACCGCTCGGCAAGCCGGTCCACCTCGAGCCGGACCCGCACCCGGTCGTGCAGATCGACGTCGAAGGTGTCCTCGACGGACACCGACTTCGCGTCCCTCTCGGCCACTACGGGCCGGTCGTCGTGCCCCAGCGCCATCCGGAACAGCGATGCTCCGTGCGCCCTGCCGAGCAGCCGTACGAGCTCGTCCTCGCCCGCCTCGGCGAGGTCCGCGACGGTGGTCATGCCGGCCCGCCGCAGGTGCTCCCCGGTCGCCGGCCCCACGCCGGGCAGGGTCCGGACGGGCATCGGCCCGAGCAGGTCACGCTCGGTGCCGGGATCGATCAGCACCAGGCCGTCGGGCTTGGCCTGCTCGGAAGCGATCTTGGCGATCATCTTGGAGCCGGCCAGCCCGACCGACCCGGTGAGTCCCGTGACGGCCCGGATGTCGGCGCGCAACCGCTCCCCCGTCGCACGGGCGGACGGGGCGTCATGGGCCGCGCCACCGGCCTCCAGGTCCACGAAGGCCTCGTCGAGGCTCAGCGGTTCCACGAGCGGCGACAGCCGCCCCAGCAGCTCCATGACCTGCTCGCTCACCGAGCGGTACAGCGAGAAACGTGGTACGAGACAGGCCGCGTTGGGTGCGAGCCGTCTGGCCTGCGCCATCGGCATCGCCGAATGCACGCCGAAACGCCGGGCCTCGTAGGAGGCCGTGGCCACCACGCCCCGCGGACCGAGTCCACCGACGATCACCGGCTTTCCGCGCAGCGACGGCTTCGCCGCCTGCTCGGCGGCGGCGAAGAAGGCATCCATGTCGAGATGCAGGATCGTCGGCGCGGTTCTCACATGTCCGATGCTCCCCCACAGCACTGACAACGGGGAGCGGCGAGCGCCGTCAGACGGCCCGGTCGCGTCTGCGTCTGGCCAGCTCGTCCGCGGGGTTGTGCCCCACCAGGGTCTCCCCCGTGTCGATCCGCTCGCCGTGCAGCTGCGACAGCGCCGTCTCGACGTCCCGCCACACGACGCCCACGGCGATCCCGAAGACGCCCTGACCGCCCTGGAGAAGGCCGACCACCTCGTCGGGCGAGGAGCACTCGTACACCGTCGCGCCGTCGCTCATCAGCGTCATGCGCTCGAGGTCCCGGAACCCCCGGGCCCGCAGGTGCTGGACGGCCGCCCGGATGTTCTGCAGCGCCACTCCGGTGTCCAGGAAGCGCTTGACGATCTTGAGGACGACCACGTCGCGAAAGCTGTAGAGCCGCTGGGTGCCGGAGCCGTACGCGGGCCTGACGCTCGGCTCCACGAGACCCGTGCGCGCCCAGTAGTCGAGCTGCCTGTAGGTGATCCCGGCGGCCGCGCAGGCCGTGGGCCCGCGGTAGCCGATGGTGTCGGTGGAGGGCGCGGCTGCGCTGTCGTGCAGCGGGTACGGCCCGCTTTCCACCGGACCGCGTCCGGGGCCGCCCCCAACCGTACTGTCGCCGCTGCTTCTCACGCCGACCTCCGTCCTTGACCTGCCACCTCGAAGGTAGGGAGTCACCAGGGGTGCGTCAACGATCGCCACACTCGGCACGCCGAGTGATAATCACCCTGAGAGTGGTTTCCCGTGCCCCCATCCGGGGAAAGGCTGCTCGAATGCGCCGGCACGGGAGCGATCCGCCCACGCGTCGGCGGAACCGTCACTGGTTGCTGGACCCGAAGTCCTCGGGGGAGATCTGGTCGAGGAACTCGCGGAACTTCTCCACCTCGTCCTCCTGCTCGTCCGGGATGGCGATACCCGCGTCGTCCAGCACCCCGTCACTGCCGTAGATCGGCGTACCGGTGCGCAGGGCGAGCGCTATCGCGTCGGACGGCCTGGCACTCACCTCGACCCCGCTGGCGAAGACCAGCTCCGCGTAGAAGACGCCTTCGCGCAGGTCGGTGATGCGGACCTGGGTGAGCTCCTGGCCCACCGCCTCCAGCACGTCCTTGAAGAGGTCGTGGGTCAGCGGCCTGGCCGGTGCCATGCCCTGCTGGGCGAAGGCAATGGCGGTCGCCTCCCCGGGACCGATCCAGATGGGGAGGTACCGATCGCCTCCCACTTCACGCAGGAGCACGATCGGTTGGTTCGAGGGCATTTCGACCCGGACACCCACAACGTCGAGCTCGTTCACACAGCAACCCTAGGACGTGCGCGACCGGTTTGGGTAGTCGGGCTGGTCCAAGATCAGTGGAGCCGCACTCCGAGGGCGGTCTGCACCAGTGCCGCATGGAGCTTCACGGACAGCGTCACGAGCTCTTTCGTGGTGGCCTCCGCATGGGCCCTGGTCTGCGGATTACGGTGCCGGCGCAGCGGTGCGACGACCTGTTCGACCAGGCCGGCATCGCGGTCCGCGGAGGCTTTCATGGCACGCAGGTGCCTGGGCTCGAGACCGAATCTGCCCAGCTCTGCGACCATCCGTGCGACCGTGACCGCCTCCGGCTCGTAGGCGCCGCTCCCGTCCGGGGTGAGCAGGCCGTACGACTCCCACTCTGTGAGCTGCTCCTCGGACACCTCGGCGGCGGCCAGCAGGGCCGCCCGGCCGATACGGCCCCCGCGGGGACGCTCGGCCTCCGGTTCCCAGGAACCGTCGAAGAGGTCCCGCTGGGCGCCCTGTGCGGGCAGCTGCACCTGCTCGCCCCGTTCGAGGGCGTCCAGCTGCTCGCGGATGACTTTCAGGGGAAGGTAGTGGTCACGCTGCATCCGCAGCACCAGCGCGAGCCGCTCGACGTCCCGGGCCGTGAATTTGCGGTACCCGGAGGGCGTACGGCTCGGCTCGACCAGGCCCTCTGCCTCCAGGAACCTGATCTTGGAGATCGTGACTTCCGGGAACTCGTCGCGCAGGTGCCCGAGGACCGCGCCGATACTCATCGGGCGGTCGCCCGCGGCGGCGGTGCCGTGACCGGCACCGCCCGTCGGTGTTCGCAGCATGTGCCTTCCCTGGGGGTCACCCCGGACGGAGTCTGGGGAGGGTTACACGCCCCGCTGGCTCGCGTAGAAGACCAGCCGGTACTTGCCGATCTGAACCTCGTCGCCGTTGGCCAGGACCACGGAGTCGATCCGCTCACGGTTCACGTACGTGCCGTTGAGGCTGCCGACGTCGGATACGGTGAAACCGCCGTCCGGCCCGCGCCTGAACTCCACGTGCCGCCTCGACACCGTGACGTCGTCGAGGAAGATGTCGCTCTGCGGATGGCGCCCCGCCGTGGTCAGCTCACCGTCCAGCAGGAAGCGGCTGCCCGAGTTGGGTCCGCGGCGGACGACCAGGAGGGCAGAGCCGAGCGGCAGTGCCTCGACGGCGGCCTGGGCCTCCGGCGAGAGCGAGGGGACGGCGGTCTGGCCGGTCACCTCCGAGTCGTAGGCCTCGATGCCGGAGATGGAGATCGTCGACGTCGTCTCCGACGCACGCTCGGCCGGCGCGCCACCCCTCAGCGGCGCACCGCAGTTGGAGCAGAACCGACCGGCCTCGGTGTTCCGGTGGCCGCACCTCGAACAAACCGGCAAACCCGCCATGGACGGATCCTCCTGCCGCGGCTGCCCCGCGTGGGGATTGGTCGCATACGGGTCGGAGGCAAACCCTCCACCCGCACTTGAGGTTGATGGATCCCCGAAACCTATGCCGCGGGCACCGGCAGGGTCAACAGACGACGCGCCCTGTCCGCCCGAATTGTCACCACCGGCCACCTCGTCCCGGAACAGCGGGCGCTCGCCGCCCTGCTCCTCGCTCTGACCATGACGCGGCGCGCGATGGCGGGCGTTGCCGTCCTCGCGTGAACTCTTGCCGAACAACTTCGCAAACAACTTCACGGGCGTTTCCCCTTGACCGAAATAGACCCGCCCGTGGGGCAGGACGAACCCTCAACCAACACACCTGCCGAACCGGACACCCTCACAACGTCCGTACCCTCCGGACAGTTTCCACCACGCACCACATATGTGATGCGTCGCCCCCCTGCAATCCTCTGCCCGGGTCCGGCACTCCCCATGTCCCCCCGCTTCACTGCGGTGACGACCGAGCGTAGTCAGGCCGCTCCGCCGGTCGCAAGGCGTCGACAATGATCTTCTCTGATGGCTCCACGGTAGCCGTGGCCTGCTCCTTCTCCAGGGTCTGCACGACACCACCGGGGATGTTCAGGGCGGGCTCCAGGTCCTGCGGCTTGCCGATGACCTTGAAGGTGTACGGAGCCGTGATCCGCTTGCCGTCGACCTCTATGTCCCCGGCGGCCCCCGAGAAGAAGGTGTCCGCGACGACCCGGGTGCCGTTCACCTGGATCGCCTCCGCACCGGCCGCCCGCAGCTCCTGGATCGTGTCGAGCAGCATGTCCGACTCCACGGTGCCGGAGGGGTCCTGGATCGTGAGAGTGATGCCCGGCCCCTCCGCGGCGACCGTGCCGGCCAGGATGCCGAGCTGCTGTTCCTTCTGCTGCGTCTGCCTCCGGGCCTCTTCGGCCTGGTCCGAGCTGTTCTCGAGTTCGGTGCGCTGGTCCTCGAGGCGCTGCTTCTCGTCCTCGAGCCGCTGGGTGCGGTTGTCCAGTTCGTCGAGGATGCGGACCAGGTCCTCCTGCCGGGCACCGCGCAGCGCGCTCTCGTCGCTGTTGGAACGGACCTGGATGGCCAGGCCCAGACCGAGGACGAACAGCAGCACCGCGACGATGAGTTGGGCACGGGTCACCCGCGGCGGCCACACCGCCGCACCGAGCCGCTGCCGCCCGGTCCGGACATCGGTCTTCGACGGATCGGGTTCCTGCGCGACGGGGGGCGCGGGCGGCTGCGCCTGCGGGAGCGGCTGGGCGCGCGGCGGCCGCGGCTGCGGCGCCTCGTTCCTGGAGGTCTCTTCGCTGCTCATCGTCACGCCCGGAAGACATGCCGGCGGATGGCCGCGGCGTTGGAGAAGATCCGGATTCCGAGCACGACGACCACACCCGTGGACAACTGCGCGCCGACGCCCAGCTTGTCGCCGAGGAACACGATCAGCGCGGCCACCACGACGTTCGAGAGGAAGGACACGACGAAGACCTTGTCGACGAAGATTCCGTCGAGCATGGCCCGCAGACCGCCGAACACAGCGTCGAGCGCGGCGACGACCGCGATCGGCAGATAGGGCTCGACCACCGCCGGCACTTCGGGCCGGACCAAAAGCCCGACCACGACTCCCACGACGAGGCCCAGTACCGCGATCACGATGTGCCCTTCTCTGATTCGGCCGCTCCCGGCCCACTGCCCTGCGGGGCGTCGGCGGTCGTCGGCTCAGCTGTTCGTACGATCAAGCTCGGGGCCGCGGGCAGTCGCACCGACTCCTCGTCGGAGATGCTGGTGCGGATTCCGAAGTCCTCTTTGAGGACCTGGAGATACTGCCCGTCGGCACTGCCTTGGAAGGCGGTACGCAGCTTGCTGCCGTCCCCCACCGCGAGCACCGTGTACGGCGGCACCAGCGGCCTGTTGTCGACCAGTATGGCGTCGCCGGCCGCACGGATCGCCGACAGGGCGGTCAGCCGCTGCCCGTTGATCGCGATCGCCTCGGCACCGGACTCCCAGAGGCCGTTGACGACCCGCTGCATGTCCCGGTCCCGTACCCGGCCGGTGTCGGAGAAACCGCTGCTCTCCCGCGGCCCGTCGCCGCCCTGGTCGGTCCCCTTGGCATCGTCCACGACGAGTTTGACGCCCGGGCCGTGCACCTCTGTGGCGCCCGCCAGCAGAGGAACCGTCGCGCCCTGCTCCTCGCCCTGCGCGTTAAGGGCCTTGCGCTGCCGCTCCTCGACGTCCGACCGCAGAGCCTCGACGTCCCGCTCCACGGCGTCGGCCTTCTCGGTCTGCGCCTCGACGCGGTCGATGAGCTCCTCGCGCTCCTTGGCCAGGACCGGTGCCGAGATCTGCGCCTCGGCGGCTCCGAGCGTGACGACGGCGGCCGCGAGCACGAGACCGGCGGCCAGACCCAGCTTGGCGCGCAGCGTGCGGGGCATACCGCCGCCCTCCGCCCGGCGCGCCGCCGCCTCCGCGTAACCGTCGTCGAGGCTGTGCTCCATGACATTGGTCAGCAGCGACATGGACGCATCAGGGCGCGCGGGCGGAGAACCTGTGCTCCGAACGGGGGGCTGCTGCGACATGCCGCACATCGTCGCACGTCGCAACCGCTACCGCCGAATGGCCCCACCGGTGTGCCGACGGACGCCCCACAGGAGTCCGCCGGCACACCGGCAATGCGTCAGTGACCTGCGCTGTCCACGACCGACGACCATTCGTCCAGGAGCGCCTGGGCCGACGCGTCGTCGGGCCCCTCCGCCCACAGATGGGTGACGGCCTCCGACGGGTCGGGGAGCACCATCACCCACCGGCCGTCGGCCTCGACCACGCGCACACCGTCGGTGGTGTCCACGTGCCGATCGCCGGCGGCCTCGACCACACGCCGCATCACGAGCCCCTTGACCGCCCACGGCGTCGCGAGGTCCCGCCTGAGCACATGGGCCCGCGGGATACGGGCGTCGATCTGGCTCAGCGTGAGCTGCGTACGGGCGACCAGGCCGACCAGCCGAACGAACGCGGCCGTACCGTCGAAGACGCTGCTGAACTCCGGCACGATGAAGCCGCCGCGACCGTCGCCGCCGAAGATCGTGGTCTCCTCCCGGCACACCCTCGTCAGGTCGTCAGGGGACGTCGTCGTCCATTCGACCTGCGTGCCGTGATACGCCGCGACCTGCTCGGCGATCCTCGTCGTCGTCACCGGCAGCGCCACACCGCCGCTGCGCCGCTCCGCCGCGACCAGGTCGAGCAGCACCAGCAGCGCACGGTCGTCCTCGACGATCCGGCCCCGCTCGTCGACCAGCGAGATCCGTTCGCCGACGGGGTCGAACCGGACGCCGAACGCCGCACGCGCGGAGGCGACGATCTCCCCGAGCCGGACCAGACCGGACCTGCGGGTGTCCGCGGACTCCGTGGGTCGGGACTCGTCGAGGCCGGGATTGATCGTCAGCGCGTCGACCCCGAGGCGTCCCAGCAGGCTCGGCAGCACAAGACCGGCGCTGCCGTTGGACGCGTCGATGACGACCTTGAGACCGGACTCGGCGATCCCGGTGGTGTCCACGTTCCGCAGCAGGGAGCCGGTGTACGAGTCGAACACGCTCGACGGGAAATGCAGATCGCCGATCTCGCCCGGGAACGCACGCCGGTACTCCTGCCGCGCGTACACCCGGTCCAGCTTGCGCTGACCACCCTGCGACAGGTCGGCACCACGTTCGTCGAAGAACATGATGTCGACGGAGTCGGGCACACCCGGCGACGTACGGATCATGATGCCGCCCGCACTTCCGCGCGCCGTCTGCTGGCGCGCCACGGGCAGCGGCACGTTCTCCAGGTCGCGTACGTCGATGGCGCTGGCCTGCAGCGCTGAAATCACGGCGCGTTTCAGGGCACGGGCGCCACGCGAGTGGTCACGTGCGGTGGTGACGGTGGCGCCCTTCTTCAGCGTGGTGGCGTACGCACCGGCCAGGCGCACCACGACCTCCGGCGTGATCTCCACGTTGAGGATGCCGGACACGCCTCTGGCACCGAAGAGATGCGCCTGTCCCCGGGACTCCCAGATGACGGACGTGTTGACGAACGCGCCGGCCTCGACGGTCTTGAACGGATAGACCCGGACGTTGCCCTGGACGATCGATTCTTCACCGACGAGGCACTCGTCGCCGATGACGGCGCCGTCCTCGATGCGGGCGGCGCGCATGATGTCAGTGTTCTTACCGATGACGCAGCCGCGGAGATTGCTCTGCGGACCGATGTAGACGTTGTCGTGGACCACGGCCTTGTGCAGGAACGCACCGGTCTTCACGACGACGTTGGAGCCCACGACGGTGTGCTCGCGGATCTCGACGCCCGCTTCGACCTTGGCGTAGTCGCCGATGTAGAGCGGGCCTCGCAGCGTCGCGTCGGGATGCACCTCCGCGCCCTCCGCGACCCACACACCGGGAGAGATCTCGAAGCCGTCGAGCTCGACGTCCACCTTGCGCTCCAGGACGTCGGCCTGGGCCTTCACATAGCTTTCGTGAGTGCCGACGTCCTCCCAGTAGCCCTCGGCGACATAGCCGTAGATCGGCTTGCCTTCCTTCATGAGCTGCGGGAACACATCCCCGGACCAGTCGACGGGAACGTCGGGCTGGACATAGTCGAAGACCTCGGGCTCCATCACGTAGATGCCCGTGTTGACCGTGTCGGAGAAGACCTGCCCCCACGTCGGCTTCTCGAGGAAGCGCTCGACCTTTCCCTCTTCGTCGACGATGGTGATGCCGAATTCCAGGGGATTCGGCACGCGCGTCAGACACACGGTGACCAAAGCGCCCTTCTCCTTGTGGAAGGAGATGAGGTCGGTCAGGTCGAAGTCGGTGAGGGCGTCACCGGAAATAACGAGGAAGGCGTCGTCCTTCAGCGCTTCCTCTGCGTTCTTCACACTGCCGGCAGTGCCGAGTGGCTTCTCCTCATTGGCATAAGTGAGCTCCATTCCGAGCTCTTCGCCGTCACCGAAGTAATTCTTCACGAGTGAGGCGAGAAATTGCACGGTCACAACGGTTTCGGTGAGCCCGTGCCGCTTGAGCAGCCTGAGCACGTGCTCCATGATGGGCCGGTTGGCCACCGGCAGGAGCGGCTTGGGCATGCTCGAGGTCATGGGGCGAAGTCGGGTACCTTCGCCGCCGGCCATCACGACGGCCTTCATGTCGGAAGCGTCCTCCTTGAAGAGACGACTGTCTGGCCGACTTCACCCGTCCAAAGGTGACCGCTGGTGACGTGTGGTGACACGCGCGGCCGGCGACACAGCGCGCTCCCACACCGACGAGGTCAATCGGCCATAGTGTCCGCTTTGACGAGACGGCGGACCTGAATCACATAGAGGATCCCTGCCCACCAATACAGAGTTGTACCCCATCCCGCGAACGCCCATCCGAAAATCGCCGCGAGTGACGCAAGCCACCCCGTTCCGTCACTCAGGAGCAGCAAGGGGAAGGCGTACATGAGGTTGAAGGTGGCGGCCTTGCCCAGGAAGTTCACCTGGGGCGGCGGATAGCCGTGGCGACGGAGGATTCCCACCATCACCAGCAGCATCACTTCACGTGCCAATAGCGCGGCCGTCAGCCAGAGCGGCAGAATCTCCCGCCAGGTGAGACCGACAAGGGTCGACAGGATGTAGAGGCGGTCGGCGGCCGGGTCGAGGATGCGCCCCAGGCTGCTGATCTGGTTCCAGCGTCGGGCCAGCTTGCCGTCGAGATAGTCGCTGACGCCGCTGAGCATGAGCACCAGCAACGCCCAGCCGTCACTCTTGGGCCCGCCGAACTCGGGGCGGAGAATCAGCCACAGGAACAGCGGCACGCCGACGAGGCGAGCCATGCTCAGGATGTTGGGGATGGTGAGTACCCGGTCCGTTTGAACGCGGGTCTCCTGGACCTCCACCCGGGGGCCTCCTGTGTGGAATGTGCCGACGATGCTCCCTGACCTTACCTGCAGCGGGAGCCGGCCTGTGCAGTGCCCCCCTTGAACGCAGGAAAGCCCCGCACCAGAGGTGCGGGGCTTTCCCACAATGATTGTTCGGCGG
>NZ_JBSGZJ010000150.1:0-14658 GCF_053610925.1 Streptomyces sp. NPDC054847
TCCATCGAGTGGACGGGGCCCTTCGCTGTGGCGACGTGTCTGCCGGACGTGTCCGTCGGGCGATCAGTGGTGGCCGTGGCCGCTCGTGAGCTCCTTGTACTCGTCCGCGGTGGGCTTGTCGATCTGGTTGTGCTCGCCGTAGTAGCTCTTGCTGAGCCTGGCGCGCAGCTTCTCGGTGAGCTTCACCTTGCGGCGGACGCCGTTCTCGTCGACGGTCGGGCCGATCTCCGCGGGCTTGTACTGCTCGTGCGCGGTGAGCTTGTACAGGTCGCCCTGCGCCAGCGGCTCGTGCACCTCGACGAACTCACCGTGCGGCAGGCGCTTGATGATGCCGGACTCGCGTCCGTGCAGCACCTTGTCCTTGTCGCGCCGCTGCAGACCCAGGCAGATCCGCTTGGTGATGATGAACGCGAGGACCGGTCCGACGAAGTACGTGATGCGCACGAACCAGGTGATCGCGTTGATCGACATGTGGAAGTGCGTCGCGAAGATGTCGTTTCCGCCACCGAGCAGCATGATCACGTAGCCGGTCACCCAGGCGACACCCAGCGCGGTCCGCGTCGGGGCGTTGCGCGGGCGGTCCAGGATGTGGTGCTCGCGCTTGTCGCCGGTGATCCACGACTCGATGAAGGGGTAGACCGCGAGCGCCGCGAGGACGACACCGAAGAGGACCAGCGGGATGAACACGCCGAGGACCAGGGTGTGGCCCCACAGGTTGATCTCCCAGCCCGGCATCACTCGGACCAGACCCTCGGCGAAGCCCATGTACCAGTCGGGCTGCGCGCCGGTGGACACATGGTCCGGACGGTACGGGCCGAGGGCCCACACCGGGTTGATCGTGAACATGCCCGCGATCAGTGCGATGACACCGAAGACCAGGAAGAAGAAGCCTCCGGCCTTGGCCATGTACACCGGCAGCAGCGGCATGCCGACGACGTTCTTGTTCGTACGGCCGGGGCCCGCGAACTGGGTGTGCTTGTGGTAGAAGACCAGGATCAGGTGCGCCACCACGAGACCGAGCATGATGCCCGGCAGCAGCAGGATGTGGATCGAGTAGAACCGCGCCACCATGTCGTGGCCGGGGAACTCGCCGCCGAACAGGAACATCGAGATGTACGTGCCGACGATCGGCATCGACAGGATCGCGCCCTGCGTGAAGCGGACACCGGTGCCGGAGAGCAGGTCGTCCGGGAGCGAGTAACCGGTGAAGCCGGTGAACATGCCGAGGACGAACAGCAGGAAGCCGAACAGCCAGTTGATCTCACGCGGCTTGCGGAACGCGCCCGTGAAGAACACGCGCATCATGTGCACGAACATCGCGGCGAGGAAGATCAGCGCGGCCCAGTGGTGGATCTGCCGGATCAGCAGACCACCGCGGACGTCGAAGCTGATGTCCAGGGTCGAGGCGTACGCCTCGGTCATCCGGATGCCCTGCATCGGCACGTACGAGCCGTGGTACTCGATCTCGTTCATGCTCGGGTGGAAGAACAGCGTCAGGTACACACCCGTGAGGATGATGATGATGAAGCTGTAGAGCGCGATCTCACCGAGCATGAAGGACCAGTGGTCCGGGAAGATCTTGCGCATGTTGGCCTTGGCCAACGAGTAGATCCCGAGCCTGCCGTCCGCCCAGTCGGCCACCCGCTCGCCGGCGGGCGCCTTCTTCTTCGTATCCGTTGCAGTGCTCATCCGCGCTCCCAGAAGGCAGGACCGACGGGCTCTTCGAAGTCGCCGAGCGCCTCGAGGTTGCCCTCGGCGTTCACGCCGATCCGCAACTGCGGAAGCGGGTGACCGGCCGGACCGAAGATGACGCGGGCGCCGTCGGAGAGGTCGAAGGTGGACTGGTGGCACGGGCAGAGGACGTGGTGCGTCTGCTGCTCGTACAGGCTGATCGGGCAACCGACGTGCGTGCAGATCTTCGAGTAGGCCACGATGCCGTCGTGGGACCACTCGAGCTCACGCTTGTCCTTGATGTCCTCCGGCTGGAGCCGGACGATCATCACGGCCGCCTTGGCGATCTCGGTGTTGAAGTTGTGGTCGCTCTCCTTCAGGCCCTCGGGCATGACGAAGGTCAGCGAACCCACCGCGACGTCCTCGGGACGCAGCGGCTCGTTGGTGTTCATGTTGATGAGCTGCTTGCCCTTGGCCCACAGCGTCTTGCGGAGCTTGTCCTCGGGCAGCGGGCCGAGCTCGCGCAGCAGGACCACACCGGAGAGCGGCACCATGGCCAGCGCGCCGAACATGGTGTTGCGGATCAGCTTGCGCCGTCCGATCGCGGACTCCCGGGCACCGTCCGCGAAGTCGGCCAGGACCTTGGCCTTGACCTCGGGCTCGGCCTCGATCGCGTGCCGGTCGTCGGCGACCTCCACGTCGGACATCAGGGTGCGCGCCCAGTGGACGGCGCCCGCGCCGATGCAGAAGAGCGCGAGGCCCAGCGTCACACCCAGCGAGAAGTTCAGCGCGCTGATGTGCCCGAACGGCCAGATGTAGACGATCTTGTCGACCGGGAAGATCACGAACGCGGCGATGAAGCCGATCGTGGCCAGCATCGACAGCGTGAACATGAAGGCAACGGCGCGCTCGGAGCGCTTGGCGGCCCGCTCGTCGATGTCCTGGATGCGCGGCTTGTGGGCCGGCAGTCCAGGATCGGCGAACGGATCGTCGTGGCGCTGTGCGACGGCGGTGGTGCCACCGTGGGCCGCGTCGTGCGCGGCGCCCTGCTCTGCGGGCAGGTTCTCTTCTGGAATGTCTTGGCTACTCATGACTTCTTGGCCTTAGCGGTGTGGGCCGCGACCCAGATGGCAACAGCGATCAGCGAACCGAGACCGAAGATCCAGCCGAACAGGCCCTCGGCTACCGGACCCAGGCCACCGAGCGCGAATCCGCCGGGCGTCGGCGTCTCCTCGCCGTTCACGGTCTTGACGTACGCGATGATGTCCCGCTTCTGCTGCTCGGGCATCGTCGTGTCGGGGAAGGACGGCATGTTCTGCGGGCCGGTCTGCATGGCCTCGTAGAGGTGCTTGGGGCTGACGCCCTCCAGACTCGGGGCGTACTTGCCCTCGGTCAGCGCGCCGCCCTCACCGGTGAAGTTGTGGCACTGGGCGCAGTTGTTGCGGAACAGCTCGCCACCCTTGGCGATGTCCGCGCCCTCCGGGCTGTACTGCTTCTCGGTCGGCGTGATCGGACCGGCGCCCAGGGAGGCGACGTAGGCCGCGAGCTGGTCGATCTCGGCCTGCGTGTAGATGTTCTTCTTCTTCGGCACCTGCGCGCCGGGCTGCTGGGCGGGCATGCGCCCCGTGCCGACCTGGAAGTCGACGGCGGCGGAGCCGACACCGACCAGGGACGGGCCGTCTGAGGTGCCCTGACCGCCGGTTCCGTGGCAGCTTGCGCAGCCGACGGTGTAGAGCTTCTGCCCCTCCTTGATGGCGAGGGACTGGGCGGTTGTGTCGGCCTGCGCCTTGTCCGCGGGTGCGAACGCGGCGTACAGCCCCCCAGTGGCCGCCAGCGCGAGGAGTAGGACGACGACCGCCGCCAGCGGATGGCGTCGTCGTGCGGAGAGCTTTTTCACGGATTACCCCGGTGTCAGGATCTTCTGCGTCGATGCTTCTGGACTGTGTCTGCTTCAGGCGGTGTCCGCTCGGGGACGAACCGCCCGCGCCGATTACTTGATCATGTAGATCGTGGCGAAGAGGCCGATCCAGACGACATCGACGAAGTGCCAGTAGTAGGACACGACGATGGCGGCGGTTGCCTGCTCATGGGTGAATCTCCTGGCCGCGTAGGTCCTTCCCAGGACCAGCAGGAAGGCGATGAGACCGCCCGTCACGTGCAGGCCGTGGAAACCGGTGGTCAGGTAGAACACCGAGCCGTACGGGTCAGACGAGAGGGAGAGCCCCTCGTGCTTGACCAGCTCGGTGTACTCGAAGACCTGACCGCCGATGAAGATGGCACCCATCACGAATGTGATCACGAACCAGGTGCGGAGCTTCTTCACGTCGCCCCGCTCAGCGGCGAACACGCCGAGCTGGCAGGTGAGTGAAGAGAGCACCAGGATCGTGGTGTTGGTCGCCGAGAACGGGAAGTTCAGCGCATCGGCTTTCTCTGCCCAGAAGTCGGCACCCGTCACCGATCGCAGGGTGAAGTACATCGCGAAGAGGGCCGCGAAGAACATCAGCTCGGAACTCAGCCAGATGATGGTTCCGACGCTGGTGAGGTTCGGTCGATTGACCGACGGGTGCGCGTGCCCGGTTTCTACTGTCGTTGCTGTCGCCACGACCGACATTATGTCGGTCGCTTATCCCGCCCTCACTCCGGGGGGTGCCGTTCGGAGTGTTCCCACTCCCCGGGGGCGTTCAGGGGGAGCCGAACGGCCCATCGAAGGCGTGTCCGAACCGCTGTTGACAGGCAGTGGGACGGAGTAGCATCCGCCGCAACAAGCCTGATCGAACGAGTGCGGAGGAACCATGCAGTCGAGCGCCACGGTCCTGGTCTACAGCGACGACTCCAACACCCGCGAGCAGGTCAGGCTGGCGGCGGGGCGCAGGCCGGCCCCCGACGTTCCGCCGGTGCGGTTCGTGGAGTGCGCGACCCTGCCCGCCGTCCTCAAGGCCCTTGACGAGGGCGGGATCGACGTCTGCGTCCTGGACGGCGAGACCGTCCCGGCGGGCGGTATGGGCGTGTGCCGGCAGATCAAGGACGAGATCTTCGAATGCCCGCCGGTGCTGCTGCTGATCGGCCGCCCGCAGGACGCCTGGCTGGCCACCTGGAGCCGTGCGGAGGCCGCGGTGACGCTGCCGGTGGACCCGGTGGAGTTCGCCGCCTCACTGGCGGCCCTGCTGCGCAGCAGGCTCTCCATCGAGGCCTGAGGCCCCGGGAGGGGCCGGTCAGACCCGGGGGCGCAGGCGGGCGGAGACTTCGGTGACGTTGCCGGCCGCCGCGTCGGAGCCGGCGACCAGGGCGCTGCCCTTGAGCCACTTGTCCCAGGACAGGTTCCAGTCGCCGAAGCCGTTACCGAACGTGTCCATCATGTCACCGTAGCTATTTATGACCTTGACGATGTCACCCTCACGAACGGTCTTGTAGAACCATTCGGCGTTCTCCATGGACATCCCGGTGCAGCCGTGGCTGACGTTCGCCGCGCCCTGTGAACCGACCGACCAGGGCGCCGCATGGACGTATTCGCCGCTCCAGGTCACCCGGGTCGCGTAGTAGACGGGCAGGTCGTAGGACTCGGAGCTGCCCTCGGCGATGCCGATGCTGGTGCTGCGCATCCGTACGAAGTACTCCTTGCCCAGCACGACCTTGATGCCGTTGCGCGTGTCGAAGCCCGGCTTGCCGGTGGTGACCGGCATGGTCTTGATCACTTCTCCGTCGCGCATCACCGTCATGGTGTGCGACCCGGCGTCGGTGACGGCTTCGAGGCGGTCGCCGATGGTGATCTTCAGCGGCTTCGAGCGGCCGCCGTAGAGCTTGCCCGCGACCTTGACGCCCTGGAGATTGCTGGTGGCGTTCACGACGGCACCCGCGGGCCAGTAGTCCCTCGGGCGGTAGTGCAGCGTCTTGTCGTCGACCCAGTGCCAGGAACCCTCGACGGCCGGCTTCGAACTGATCTTCAGGGCGCGTTCGACGACGGCCCTGCCCTTGCCGTCGGCGACGGCGAGGCTGAGCTTGGCCGTGATGGGCTGCCCCACGCCGTACGTGCCGGCCTTGGGGCCGAACTCGGCGGTGAGGAACCGCTTGGCGGGCGCCGTCTCGAAGAGCATCGTGCGCAGCCCCGGAGCGCCCTCGTCGTCCTCGGTGGAGACCCGGACGGTGTACTTCGCGCCGGCGGCGAGCGGGGCCGTGGAGCGCCAGCGGACGCCGTCCGCGGCGAGTTCGCCGGCGAGGTAGTGGCCCGCTTCGTCCATGACGGTGACGTCCGTGATCCGGCCGCCGTCGCCCTTGGACGTGACTTCCAAGGGCTTCTCGGGGTCCACCTTCGAGTCTGACCCGGTGTTGAAGCTCACCTGCCGCGCCGCGTCGTACGGCGCCGCGGACAGGGGGTGCCGGTCCGGTTCGCCACACGCGGTAGCGACCACACCGAGGGAGACGACCAGCGCGATGCCGCTGACGGCACGGATACGAGGCGTGTGGTTCATGAGCACACGCTATGAAGGTTCGTCAGCCACGGCGCGCCGGATGACTCCAAAAGAGTGGGCCCGGATCACCTCATTGGAGTGAGGTGATCCGGGCCCGTGCCGTGTTTCTCAGGCGTTGTTACTGGTTCTGGCTCTCACCGCGGTAGTACTCGAACACCCAGCCGAAGAGACCGACCAGGATCAGCGGCAGCGAGAAGTACAGCAGCCACCAGCCGAGCGCCACACCCAGGAAGGCGAGCGCGCCGCCGATGCCCAGGGAGAGCGGCTGCCAGCTGTGCGGGGAGAAGAACCCCACCTCGCCGGCCTCGTCGGCCACGTCGGCTTCCTTGTTGTCCTGGGCCATGGCGTCCACCCGCCGGGCCGTGAAGGCCAGGTAGTAGCCGATCATGACGCTCAGGCCGAAGGCCAGGAAGAGCGCGGTGGTACCGGCAGGCTCCTTCGACCAGACGCCGTACAGGATGGCGACGGCCAGGATGAAGACGCTCAGCCAGAGGAACATCTTGCCCTGGATCTTCACTTGCTCTCCTCCTTGCCGACGGCCGCCACCGGGGCACCGTGGCCGCTGTCCTCGAGCTGGTCGAGAGCCGCGATCTCCGGGTGGTGCAGGTCGAACGCGGGCGATTCACTGCGGATGCGCGGCAGGGTGAGGAAGTTGTGCCGCGGCGGCGGGCAGGAGGTCGCCCACTCGAGCGAACGGCCGTAGCCCCACGGGTCGTCGACCTCGACCTTCTTGCCGTACTTCGCCGTCTTCCAGACGTTGTACATGAAGGGGAGCATCGACAGGCCCAGCACGAACGACGCGATCGTGGAGATCGTGTTCAGGGCGGTGAAGCCGTCGGCGGCGAGGTAGTCCGCGTACCGACGGGGCATGCCCTCGGCTCCCAGCCAGTGCTGCACCAGGAACGTGCCGTGGAAGCCGATGAACAGCGTCCAGAACGTGATCTTGCCGAGCCGCTCGTCCAGCATCTTGCCCGTGAACTTCGGCCACCAGTAGTGGAATCCGGCGAACATCGCGAAGACCACGGTGCCGAAGACGACGTAGTGGAAGTGCGCGACGACGAAGTACGAGTCGGAGACGTGGAAGTCCAGCGGCGGCGACGCCAGGATGACACCGGTCAGGCCACCGAAGGTGAAGGTGACCAGGAAGCCGATGGTCCAGAGCATCGGTGTCTCGAAGGACAACGACCCCTTCCACATCGTGCCGATCCAGTTGAAGAACTTCACACCGGTCGGCACCGCGATGAGGAACGTCATGAACGAGAAGAACGGCAACAGCACGCCGCCTGTGACGTACATGTGGTGCGCCCACACCGTCACGGACAGACCGGCGATCGCGATCGTCGCACCGATGAGACCGATGTAACCGAACATCGGCTTACGGGAGAAGACCGGAATGATCTCCGAGACGATGCCGAAGAACGGCAGGGCGATGATGTACACCTCTGGGTGCCCGAAGAACCAGAAGAGGTGCTGCCACAGCAACGCGCCGCCGTTGGAGGCGTCGAAGATGTGGGCGCCGAACTTGCGGTCCGCCTCCAGGGCGAACAGCGCTGCCGCGAGCACCGGGAAGGCGAGCAGGACCAGCACACCGGTCAGCAGCACGTTCCAGGTGAAGATCGGCATCCGGAACATCGTCATGCCGGGAGCGCGCATGCAGATGATCGTGGTGATGAAGTTGACCGAGCCGAGGATCGTGCCGAAGCCGGAGAAGGCCAGACCCATGATCCACATGTCGGCGCCGACACCCGGCGAACGGACCGCGTCCGACAGCGGGGAGTAGGCGAACCAGCCGAAGTCGGCCGCACCCTGCGGGGTGAGGAAGCCGGCCACCGCGATCAGCGAGCCGAAGAGGTACAGCCAGTACGCGAACATGTTCAGACGCGGGAAGGCCACGTCCGGCGCGCCGATCTGCAGCGGCATGATCCAGTTCGCGAAACCGGCGAACAGCGGCGTCGCGAACATCAGCAGCATGATCGTGCCGTGCATCGTGAACGCCTGGTTGAACTGCTCGTTCGACATGATCTGCGTGCCCGGCCGGGCCAGCTCGGCGCGCATGAAGAGCGCCATCAGGCCACCGATGCAGAAGAACACGAACGAGGTGACGAGGTAGAGCGTGCCGATCGTCTTGTGGTCGGTGGTCGTCAGCCACTTCACGACGACATTGCCGGGCTGCTTGCGCCGTACCGGCAGCTCGTTCTCGTACGAGTCTTCGTCCGCCACGGCGGCACCCTGGGATTCGTTGAGGATGCTCACAGTTGGTTCTTCTCCGCATTCCTGGCCGGGTCCGTCTGCTCGATGCCAGACGGGATGAAGCCGGTCTGCCCCTTCTCGGCAAGCTCCTTCAGATGCTGCTGGTAGCGCTCCGGGGAGACGACCTTGACGTTGAAGAGCATCCGCGAATGGTCGACGCCGCAGAGCTCGGCGCACTTGCCCATGAAGGTGCCCTCGCGGCTGGGGGTCACCTCGAAGACATTGGTGTGGCCGGGGATGACGTCCTGCTTCATGAGGAAGGGGACCACCCAGAAGGAGTGGATGACGTCACGCGAGGTCAGGACGAACCGGACCTTCTCCCCCTTGGGCAGCCACAGCGTGGGGCCGGGGTTGCCGTTCTGCGGGTTCCGGGTGCCGGGAATACCGGCGTCGTAGACGCCCTCCGCACCCGCCGGGAAGTCATTGGTGTACTTGTCCGGGATCGCGTTCAGTTCCTTGTCCGCGGCCGCGTCCCCGGTGGCCGGGTTCCCGTCCACGTCCTCGAGGTAGTTGAAGCCCCAGCTCCACTGGTAGCCGACCACGTTGATGGTGTGGGCGGGCTTGTCGGAGAGCGCGAGGAGCTTCGACTCGTCACGCGCGGTGAAGTAGAAGAAGACCGACACGATGATGATCGGAACCACGGTGTACAACGCCTCTATCGGCATGTTGTACCGGGTCTGCGGAGGGATCTCCACCTTGGTGCGGCTGCGCCGGTGGAAGAACACACTCCACAGGATCAGGCCCCACACCAGCACGCCCGTGGCGAGCGCAGCCGCCCACGAGCCCTGCCAGAGGGAGAGGATCCGCGGCGCCTCCTCCGTGACGGGGGTGGGCATTCCGAGGCGGGGAAAATCCTCCCAGTTGTATGAGCAACCGGAGGCGGTAGCCAGGATCAGGCCCGCAGTCAGCACCTGCGGCAGCTTCCGCCGCATCGGGCGCCGCGACGAGCGGTCGGAGCCGTTGGGACTCACGTAGCGCCTTCCCGAGAGTCTCGGCCCGCGCGGCCGGGCTGCGGCCGTCTCGCTGGTCGGTCGCCGGCCCTGACGCGGGCAGGGGTTTGGATGTTTATGCGGACCAAACCCTACTGGACGCTATTTGGGGTCGCGCGGGGAGGGTGCCCAACGCGCCGTCCGGCACCCCGAAGGGGTGGCTGCTCCCTTCGGGGTAGGTGCGGAGCGCCCTGGAATGCCCGATTCCGGCAGGCAACTGACACTCCGTGTCCTGGCCGGGGTTAGCGTGATGACGTGCCCTATTTCGACGCCGCCTCCGCCGCTCCCCTGCACCCCGTCGCCCGCCAGGCTCTGCAGGCCTCCCTCGACGAGGGCTGGGCCGACCCCGCCCGGCTGTACCGCGAGGGCCGCCGCGCCCGGCTGCTCCTCGACGCCGCCAGGGAGGCCGCGGCCGACGCCGTCGGCTGCCGCCCCGACGAGCTCGTGTTCACTCCTTCGGGGACGCAGGCGATCCACGCCGGTGTCTCCGGTGCGCTCGCGGGGCGTCGGCGTGTCGGCCGGCGGCTCGTCGTCTCTGCCGTCGAACACTCCGCCGTGCTCCACGCGGCGGAGGCATGGGAGGCCGCCGGCGGTTCGGTGACGGAGGTCGGCGTCGACCGGCACGGAGCCGTCGCACCGGACGCGTACGCCGCCGAACTCGGCGAGACCACGGCCCTGGCCTGCCTGCAGTCCGCCAACCACGAGGTGGGCACCGAGCAGCCCGTGCGGGAAGTGGCCGAGGCATGCCGGTCCCTGGGCGTGCCTCTCCTGGTGGACGCGGCGCAGTCGCTCGCCTGGGGTGCCGTGGAAGGGGACTGGTCGCTGCTGACCGCGAGCGCGCACAAATGGGGCGGCCCGTCGGGCGTCGGACTGCTCGCCGTGCGCAAGGGCGTCCGCTTCGCCCCGCAAGGCCCCGCCGACGAGCGGGAGTCGGGCCGGTCCGCCGGATTCCAGAACATCCCGGCGATCGTCGCGGCGGCCGCCTCGCTCCGGGCCGTACGTGCCGAAGCGGCCGCCGAGTCGGCCCGGCTGCGGGCCCTGGTGGACCGGATCCGCGCGCGGGTGCCAGAGCTGGTGCCCGACGTGGAGGTGGTCGGCGACCCCGTGCGGCGCCTGCCGCACGTCGTGACGTTCTCCTGTCTCTATGTCGACGGCGAGACCCTGCTGCACGAACTGGACCGGGCCGGTTTCTCCGTGTCCTCCGGCTCGTCGTGCACGAGCAGCACGCTGATCCCGAGCCATGTGCTGAGGGCGATGGGCGTCCTCTCGGAGGGCAACGTACGGGTGTCGCTGGCGCCGTTCGACACCTCGGAGGAGGACGTCGACCGCTTTCTGGCGGTGCTGCCGGGGCTGGTGGCGGGGGTACGGGAGCGGTTCGGCGCGCCGGCGCCTGCGGCGGCGGCTGCGTCTGCGGAGGGGGCGGGTGCGTCTCCGTCGTCGGAGCGTTCGTCGGAGCGTTCGTCGGAGCCCTCGTCGGAGCCCTCGGAGGCGTCCGAGTCCCTGGTGCTGGACACTCTCGGGCGGCGGTGCCCGATCCCGGTGATCGAACTGGCGAAGGTCATCGGCGAGGTGCCGGTCGGCCGCACGGTCACGGTGCTCTCCGACGACGAGGCGGCCCGCCTGGACATCCCGGCGTGGTGCGGGATGCGGGGGCAGGAGTACGTGGGGGAACGGGGGGCGGAGGCGGGGGTGGCGTACGTGGTGCGGCGCTTGCGCTGACGCGTTTTCCCCTCCCCGCCCCTTCCCGCTGTACCGATGTGCGGCTCCGCCGCGTGGGGGCTCCGCCCGGGCCCGTACCGCGCGTTGCGCGGTGTTTCGGGGGCTCCTCCCCCTACGCCCGGCGGCGTGGGGGGACCCCCACCGGACCCCCGCGCCTCAAACGCCGGCGAGGCTGACAAAGTCAGCCCGCGCGGTGGTGGGCCCGGGCCGAGACCGGCAGCCGAGACCGGCGAAGCCCCGTGACGGGGCCCGGGCCGGGTCCGGCGAAGCCCGGTGGTGGGCCCGAGCCGAGCGCGGCACCGGGGACCGGCGAAGCCCGGTGGTGGGCCCCAGCCCAGACCGGCAGCGGGAACCCGCGGAGCCCCGTGGCGGCCCCGGGCCGAGACCGGCAGCCGAGACCGGCGAAGCTCAGTGGCAGGCCCGGGCCGAGACCGGCGAAGCCCCGTGACGGCCCCGAGCCGACCGGGCCGAGACCGGCAGCCGAGACTTGGCGGAGCCCCGTGACGGGCCCAGGCCTAGACCGGCAGCCGAGACCGGCGGAGCCCCGTGACGGGGGCCGGGTCGGGTCCGGGGTTGCCCGCCGTGCGGGGAGACGCGCGGCGGGGCGCGTTCCGTCAGGACAGGTGTTCGCGGACCTCCGCCGCCGCCTCGTCCCCGTACGCCTTCGTGAAGCGCTCCATGAAGTGCGCCCGCCGCAGCGTGTACTCCTGCGTGCCGAGCGTCTCGATCACCAGCGTCGCCAGCATGCAGCCCACCTGCGCCGCGCGCTCCAGGCCCACGCCCCACGAGAGGCCCGAGAGGAAGCCCGCGCGGAACGCGTCGCCGACGCCGGTGGGGTCGACCTTGGCCTCCTCGTCGGGGCAACCGACCTCGATCGGGTCCGCGTCCGCGGACTCGATGCGGACGCCGCGCGAGCCGAGGGTGGTGACCCGGTGGCCGACCTTGCCGAGGATCTCCTCGTCGGTCCAGCCGGTCTTGGACTCGATGAGCCCCTTCTCGTACTCGTTGGAGAAGAGGTACGCCGCGCCGTCCAGCAGTATCCGGATCTCGTCGCCGTTCATCCGGGCGATCTGCTGCGAGAAGTCCGCGGCGAACGGGATGCCCCGCGTACGGCACTCCTCGGTGTGGCGCAGCATCGCCTCTGGGTCGTCCGCGCCGATCAGGACGAGGTCGAGGCCGCCCACGCGGTCCGCCACCGACTGGAGTTCGATCTGGCGGGCCTCGCTCATCGCCCCGGTGTAGAAGGAGCCGATCTGGTTGTGGTCGGAGTCGGTGGTGCACACGAAGCGGGCGGTGTGCAGGACCTCCGAGATACGGACGGACGCCGTGTCCACGCCGTGGCGGTCGAGCCAGGCGCGGTACTCGTCGAAGTCCGAGCCCGCCGCGCCGACGAGGATCGGGCCGGTGCCGAGCTGTCCCATGCCGAAGCAGATGTTCGCCCCGACACCGCCCCTGCGCACGTCGAGCGTGTCGACGAGGAAGGAGAGGGAGACCGTGTGCAGCTGGTCCGCGACCAACTGGTCGGCGAAGCGGCCGGGGAAGGTCATGAGATGGTCGGTGGCGATGGAGCCGGTGACTGCGATACGCACGGTGAGGCGCTCCTGAGGCGGGCTGGCAGTGACAGTCCACGCTACCGGTCCCTGAACCCGGCCACGTGCGGAAACTACCCGATAGTAGGGCTTTTTTCCGGGACTCCCAGGTGCATACGGTGCGGCTATGACCAAGTACACGGCGGCGCTCGAGCCGCGGCCGCAGCGGGATCCACGGGAGCCCGAGATCAGTCTGGCCCAGCTGCGCGGCGACTGCGCCCGGATGGCACCACACTGGGTCGTACCGGCGGCAGCGGCGCCCGCGCCCGTGCACCCGTCCCTCATCCACGGTGTCGTGGTGCCGTCCGCGTCCGCGCGGCTGGTGGACGCGATGTCGGAGTACGGCGACTGACGCCGCCCGGTCCCTCCGCGGCTCCGGCGCCTGCGGCCGGCCCCGGGGAAGAGGCGAAGGGAACCACGTGCTCCCCCGCTCCGTCCCACACGTGTCCTCCGCAGCAGGAGGCGCGAGACAAGGAGCGATGCGGTGAGCAGCACGGAGAACACGCAGGAGAGTCCCCGCCGTCGGCGTTCCCCGCTGGTCGTCGCCTCTGTGGCGGCCGCGGTGCTGGTCGCCGGCGGTGGCGGTGCGTACTTCGCGACCGCCGGCTCCGAGGGCGGGGACGCCACGGACGCCAAGAGCGGTGCCGCCGGAGCCAAGAACCCTCCCCCGTTGGCCCTGGACCTCGGCGGGAGCGGTACCGAGAGCGGGATCGCGCCGGGTGAGCCCGACCCGTCCGGGGGCGGCGTCGTCTACAGCGCGAAGGGCGACCTGCCGGAGGGGCCCGGCCGCGCGGCCGTGCACCGGGCGACGGGGACGGTCACGGAGGCGGAGGTGACGCGGCTGGCGAAGGCGCTCGGCCTGCCGGGGACACCACGTCTGGAGGGCCCCGCCTGGAAGATCGGGCCGGTCAAGGACGGCCAGGGGCCGACACTCCAGGTGAACAAGGACGCCCCGGGGACCTGGACGTTCGCCCGCTTCGCCTCCCCCGGCGGGGACAACTGCCTGAAGGGCAAGGGCTGCCCCTCGGGCGGCTCGGCGGGCGAGGGCGGTGAGCCGGTGAGCGAGGCCGAGGCGAAGAAGGCGGCGGCGCCCCTGCTGAAGGCCGTTGGCCAGGGCGACGCCGCGCTGAACGCGGGCCAGCTGATGGGCGGGGTGCGTGTGGTGAACGCGAATCCGGTCGTGGGCGGACTGCCGACGTACGGCTGGACGACGGGCGTCCAGGTGGGCGCGGACGGCACCGTGGTCGGCGGCAGCGGGCAGCTGAAGAAGCCCGCGAAGAGCGACACGTACCCGGTGGTCTCCGCCGAGGAGGCGGTCGGTCAGCTGAACGAGGCGGGCAAGGACAGCGGACGCGTCGGCATCGGCGGGTGCGCCACCCCGGTCCCCCATGAGGGCGAGATCAAGCCGGACGCACCCTGCGAGCCCGACAGCGCCACCGCGGGGCCGGAGCGGCTGACGATCGGCAAGGCCGTCTTCGGGCTCTCCGCGCAGTATGTGGACGGGCGGCAGGCACTGGTGCCGACGTGGCTGTTCGAGGTGGCGGCGAAGGACGGGGGCCGGCCGTTCACGGTGACGCAGACCGCCGTGGAGGAGCGTTTCCTCAAGAGCGCCGAGCCGCCGACGCGCGACATCGCTCCGGCGGATCCGTCGGAGGACCCGGCCGGCCAGGGCCCCGCCCAGATCTCGTACAGCGTCCAGGGGCGGACGCTGACCGTCACCTTCTGGGGCGGCGTGTGCAGCAACTACGAGGCGAAGGCGACCGAGAGCGGTGACCAGGTGAAGGTCCGGATCGTGGAGACGAACCCGGACCCCGAGCGGGTCTGCATCATGCTGGCCAAGGAGCTCAAGGCGTCCGTGACGCTGGACGAGCCGCTGGACGACCGGAAGGTCGTCGACGCGAACACGGGCAAGCCACTGCCGCGCAAGGGCTGACGCCCCTCGTGCCGCATGCCGAAGGCGGCGGACCCTGGAAC
>NZ_JBSGZJ010000151.1:0-14638 GCF_053610925.1 Streptomyces sp. NPDC054847
GCGTCAGATGTGTATAAGAGACAGGGCTTGATCTCACCCTCACCGCCGCCGGCGCCGCCGCCCGGCCGGGCGCCGTCGACCGTCACGGTGAACCCGTCGCCCTTGGGCCGGGGATAGTCCTGCCGGAAGCTGTTGATGAACTCCTCTGGCCGGACCTGGTGCCGGCCCGGCGCCCCGCCCTCCTTGAGCAGGCGGCGCGCGTAGTCGTACGAGGCGGTGTCCACGTCGAGCGCGAATGTCGAGAGGTAGTCGGCGGGCGGCGCGATGTCCCGCTTCTCCTCACCCGGCGTGTCACGGTCAGGCCCGCCCTTGCCGCCGTCCGGTACGAGGGGAGCCGGCGCGCCGTCCGGCGCCGGCGCGTACCCCTCCGAGGAGTCGGTCGCCAGGTTCTCCGAGCCGCTGCAGCCCGCGGTGAAGAGCACACCGCCGGCCAGGGCGGCCGCCAGTACCGCCTTGCCCAACCTCGTACGCGTCGCTGTTCGGAATGTCATCCGGACTCCCCCTCGTGTCGTCGGCACTTGTGAATGTGACGTCCGAGAGGGCTGGCGGGAGCCGTCGGCAGAGTTGCGGAAGAGTCTCAATGCGGCAACGGGCCGAGCCTTTTGCCCACTACGCCCCGTATCGCCCCTACGAGACGATGTCCTTGCGGGCGAAGTTGCGGAACGCGAGCGCGAACAGGACCAGCGCGTACGTGACGGAGACGGCGGAGCCCTTGAGCATGCCGCTCCACTCCAGCTGCGGCTGAAGGGCGTCGATCCAGGCGAACTGCCAGTGGGCGGGGAGGACTTCGCGCCAGCCGCCCAGCGCGGTGACGGCGTCGAGCACATTGCCGACGATGGTCAGGCCCACGGCTCCGCCGACCGCGCCCAGCGGGGCGTCGGTCTTCGTGGAGAGCCAGAACGCCAGCCCGGCGGTCACCAGTTGGGAGACGAACACGAACGCCACGACCAGGCTGATCCGTGCCAGCGTGTCGGCGGCCGCCAGCGATCCGCCGGTGGGCAGCTCCAGCGGTCCCCAGCCGTAGGCGACGGTCCCGGAGACCAGGCCCACCAGCGGCAGCAGCACCATCGCCGCCGCGCTGAAGCCCAGCGCCACGGCCAGCTTGGACCACAGCAGTCTGGTGCGCGGTACCGGTGCGGCCAGCAGATAGCGCAGGGACGACCAGTTGGCCTCCGACGCGACGGTGTCGCCGTGGAACAGCGCCACCGGCACCACGAGAAGGAAGCCGGCCGACACGAACAGGCAGGTGGCAGCGAAGTTCGCGCCGGACGCCGTGGCGGTGTCCATCAGCGTGATCCGGCCGTTGTCCCGGCCGTCCGGTGTGCCGCCGATCGCGAAGGCCGCGATCAGGACGAGCGGCAGCGCGCCCAGCACCCCGGCCATCACCAGCGTCCGCCGTCGCTTCAGCTGCCGCATCGCCTCGACCCGCAGCGGCAGCGTGCGGCGGGCACGGTAGCCGGGCGCGGACCCGACGGGCACGGGCCTCGTCGTGCCGGTCTCCACGGGCGCGCTCATGCGGAACCTCCGATCAGGGTGAGGAACGCGTCCTCCAGGCGGCGGTGCGGGCCCACGCCCGTCAGGGGCACGTCCAGGCGCACCAGTTCGGTGATCATCTCGGTGGCGGTCGCTCCGTCGAGCCGTACGAGCAGTCCGTCGCCGGCGCGGACCGCGGAACCGATCCCGGGCAGAGCGGCGATCTTCTCGACGAGCGGCTCCGGCACCTCGCCGTCGACGGTGACGAGCAGGGTGTCGCTCTCGCCGGTGATCTCCGCCACCGGCCCGGCCTGCACGAGCCGGCCGCGGTCCATGACCACCAGGTGGGTGCAGGACTGCTCCACCTCGGAGAGGAGGTGGCTGGAGACGATGACGGTCCGTCCGCCCTCGGCGTAGCGGATCATCACGTCCCGCATCTCGCGGATCTGCGGCGGGTCGAGCCCGTTGGTCGGCTCGTCGAGGATGAGCAGATCCGGCATGCCGAGCATGGCCTGCGCGATGGCGAGCCGCTGGCGCATGCCCTGGGAGTAGGTGCGCACCGCGCGGGCCAGAGCGTCGCCGAGGCCGGCGATCTCCAGTGCCTCCTCGATGTGCGCGTCGGCCGCGGGCCGGCCGGTGGCCTGCCAGTACAGCTCCAGGTTGTCGCGCCCCGACAGGTGCGGCAGGAATCCGGCACCCTCGACGAACGCGCCGACACGGGAGAGGACGGGCGCGCCCGGCCTGATCGCGTGGCCGAAGACCCTGATCTCGCCCTCGTCGGGCCGGATCAGGCCCATGAGCATCCGCAGCGTGGTGGTCTTGCCGGCGCCGTTGGGGCCGAGGAGGCCGAGCACCTGGCCCTTCTCGACGCGGAAGGACAGGTCCCGCACGGCGTACCGGTCGGCGGAGCGGGAGTACTTCTTGGACAGGCCGGTGATCTCCAGCGGCACGTCGGCGCGTTCCGCGTCGGGGGGCGGTGCGAGGGCGCGGCGGCGGGCGGTGAGCAGCAGCGCCGCTGCCACGACCGCGCCCGCGGCGGGCATCGCCCACACCCACCACGGCAGGCCGGCCGCCTGCGTCTTCACGGCGGGCGCGGTGGGCACCGTGAGATCCCCGGCGAGGGAGACGGTGTAGGTGGCGGGGGCGGCCGGGGACGCGTAGCCGAGGTCGGTCGCCGACAGCACGAGACGCAGCCGGTGCCCGGCGTCGACCTCGTGGTCGACGGCCGGCAGGGTCAGCCGTACCTCCTTGCCGGCCTTCGCGTCGTCGACCCGTACGGGGGCGACGAGCTGAGAGGGCAGCACCTGCTGCCTGCCGTCCGGTCCGACGTCGTAGACCTTGCCGAACAGGACGGCCTCGCCGCTGTCCGAGGCCACCTTCACCCGGACCGTGGGCGAACCGGTGATCCGGACGGATGTGTCGAGCGGCTTCGACGCGAAGCTCGCGAACTGGCCGGGGAAGTCGAGGGACAGTCCGATGCCCAGGGAGGACAGCGCGCCGGCGCCGCCGCTGAGGCCGGGGACGGCGGAGATGGCGGGCGGGGTGCCGCCCGCCGGGTTGGAGAACCGCTGCTCGCGGCCGGTGAGCGCGAACTGCCGGGTGCCGTCGGTCAGGCCGGGGTAGGCGGGGCCGGTCGCTCCGCGCAGCAGCGCCTGGCCGTCGGTGGAGTCGACGCCGCCGGTGCGGCTGACGCGGAAGGCGGGACCGGTGTCCACGCTCTTGTCCTGCTTCAGGTACCGGTCGAACCAGTCGCCGATGCGGCCCTCGACGCGGCCGGTCTCCCGGTCGCCGCCGTCGTGGCCGCCGGCGATCCAGTCGACGGCGACGGGTGCGCCGTTGGCACGGATCGTCTTCGCCATGGTGTCGGCGTGCGAGAGCGGGAACAGCGAGTCGGACTGACCTTGCACGATCAGCGCGGGCGTTTTGATGCGGTCGCCGACCGCGGAGGGGCTGCGACTCTCGAGGAGCTCGCGCGCCTCCCCGTCGGGCCGGCCCGCCACGGCGACCCGCTCGTACATCGCGCACAGGGTCGGCTCGAAGGGTCCGCATCCGGCCGGGTTCGCGGGGGCGGGTGCGGCGGCCCCGCCGGGTGCGTCGGCTGCCTGGTCCCGGCCGGCCGGGGCCTCGCCCGCGGGCGGCTCCTCGGGGGTGTCGGGCCGGACCTGGCCGCTACCGGGCGCCGTGTCCAGGGAGGCGGCGGAGCCGGTGGAGAAGAAGATCCCGGCCCACAGCTTCTTGAAGACGCCGTCGGGGAACAGGGCGTCCGCGAGGTTCCAGTAGGTGATCTGGGGTGCAATCGCGTCGACCCGGCGGTCGTGGGCGGCGCCGAGCAGGGAGATCGCGCCGCCGTACGAGGAGCCGCTCATGCCGACGCGCGGGTCGCCGTCGGCGTCCAGCGTCACCTCCGGCCGCTTCGCCAGCCAGTCGATCAGCCGGGAGACGTCCTTGACCTCGCGGTCCGGGTCGTTGAGCCCGATCTGCCCGGTGGAGCGGCCGAAGCCGCGGGCCGACCAGGTCAGTACGGCGTACCCGTCGCGGGCCAGCTTTTCGGCCTGTGCGCGGACGTCTTCCTTGCTGCCGCCGAAGCCGTGCCCGAGCAGGACGGCGGGCCGTCGCTCGTCGCCGCCGCTGGTGAAGTACGAGGTGTCGATCTTCGCTCCGGGCATGCTGTGCACCCGGTCCTCGCGGTGCACGGCGGGCGCGGCGTCGTCGGCGACGGCGGTCCACGTGCCGGCGCCGGCGAGCACGGCGAAGGCGGCGACGCCCGCGAACCAGCGGCCCCGCGGCCGGGGAAGTCGGATCTCCATGGTGGAAACCCTAAGCGCACGGCGGTCCGCCGTCGGCTGCCGCCGGGTGGAACCGGTGCGCCTCCTGAAGTAGTACGCGCTGCCGTCTTCGTACACCGGACGCGGTACGGCGCGGGTCTGTGGGGCCGGGAACGGCGGCGACCCCGCACACCGGACATTCCGGACTCGTGACGGCGGGCACACAAGATCCACACGTACTGAACCCCCTTCAGAAGGGGTATTTATCCGGCCAGTTACTCATCAGTCGCGCCCTTGTGTCGTAGGTCACACCACGGGACCCTGGCTCTCGCAACCGCACGTCCTGGCACCATGCACGCCCGTACTTGCCCGTAACAACCGGTCAACGAAAGGTCAGGTGCACGAGATGAGAGCAACTGCCCGTCGCGCCGGGGCGCTGATATCAGCCGCCGCCGCCGCGACCGGTCTCCAGTTCGCCGTATCCCCCACCGCGCACAGCGCGTCCATCGGCGATCTTCGTCTCGCTCCCACTGCAACTGCCGTCGACAACAGCTGGATCGTCGTCCTCAAGGACGGCACGACCCGCGCCGCCGACCTCGGCGTCGCACCGAAGCACACCTACAACAACGTCCTGTCGGGCTTCTCCGCCGCGATGCCCGCCTCGAAGGCCAAGGCGCTCGCGGCCGACCCCCGGGTCGCCTACGTCGAGCAGAACTCCACGGTCCGGCTGAACGACACGCAGCCGAACGCTACATGGGGCATCGACCGCATCGACCAGCGGAACCTGCCGCTGTCGAAGACGTACACCTACAACACCCCGGCGTCGAACGTGAACGCCTACATCATCGACACCGGCATCCGGACCTCCCACAGCGAGTTCGGCGGGCGCGCGAGCATCGGCACGGACACGGTGGGCGGCGGCCAGAACGGCCAGGACTGTCAGGGACACGGCACCCACGTCGCCGGCACGGTCGGCGGCAAGAACTACGGGGTCGCCAAGAGCGTCAACCTCATCGCCGTACGCGTCCTCGACTGCCAGGGCTCCGGCACCACCGCCGGCGTCATCGCCGGCATCGACTGGGTGACCGCCAACGCCAAGAAGCCGGCCGTGGCCAACATGAGCCTCGGCGGCAGCGCGAGCGCGTCGCTGGACGACGCGGTGAAGAAGTCGATCGCCTCCGGCGTCAGCTACTCCGTCGCGGCGGGCAACGGCCTGCCGATCCTGGGCATCCCGGCGAACGCGTGCAACTACTCGCCCGCCCGCGTCCCCGAGGCGATCACGGTCGGCGCGACGGACAGCTCCGACCGCAGGGCATCGTTCTCCAACTACGGAACGTGCCTCGACCTGTTCGCGCCCGGCGTGGACATCACCTCGGCCTGGAAGGACAGCGACACCGCCACCAGCACCATCTCGGGCACGTCGATGGCGACCCCGCACACCGCGGGCGTGGCCGCTCTCTACCTCTCGGCCAACCCGACGGCCACCCCGGCGCAGGTCCGGGACGCCCTGGTGAACAACGCGACGACGGGCAAGGTCCAGAGCCCGCTGACCGGTTCCCCGAACAAGCTGCTCCACTCGCTGTTCTAGCCCGCGGAGGGCACCAGATGCCCGAGGAGCCCCGTGTCCGCCGGATACGGCCGTTCCTCGGGCAGCAGCAGTGCCGCCCCCTCCCGGTCCCCTTCGCGCACAAGCCGGTGCGCCTCGTGGGCGAGCGGGGTCACGTCGGTGATGCCCACCGTCCACTCGTCCGCGTAGCGGCCTGCCGCCTCGCCGCCGAGTCCCAGCTGCAGCGACCGATGGGGCAGCGCGTTCAGCCCGAGATCCCGCTCCGGGTCCCACTGCACACGCGCCGGCGCCCGCCGCAGCTCCCGCTTCCACGCCGCCCGGCTTTCGTGCACACCGGCCTGCCAGTGCGACAGGCAGGCGTTGCGCAGCGCCCATTCGAAGCCGTCCCGCCGGATCTCGACGGCGAGCACGGTCTCCTGGTCGGCCTTGGTCGCCCAGCCGCAGCGGTACATCATCCACAGGAACGACGGCTTGATCCACGTCATCCGCTCCCGCTTCCACGCCGCCGGGAACCGCCCGTCGCGGGCGGCGGGCACGCCGATGGCGGGGTGGTACGCCTGGTAGACGGTGACGGTGTCGTCGGTGTACCGGGCGCGTATGCGGTAGCGCGGTTCGTCGTTCATGGTGCCCAGCGTGCGCCCGAACCTCTTTGCCGGGCCAACGGATTACGCCCTAGGCTCACGCCCATGAACATGAACACCTTCGGAGGTCGTGCCGCGTAGGCGGCCGGGGCACGTTCGTGCCGAGCAGCGGGTGCGGGAGCGGTGCCGGAAGAACCGGGCGCGGCCGATCTCGGGCATCTCGCGGCGCACGCTGTACGAGATCGTGCGCATCGAGGAGACCCGCAACCATCTGTGGACCGGCGCCGTCGGCGAGTCCCTCGCGCTGTGGCGGGGCTTCGTCGGCCGGCCCGACCGGCGACTGTGGCAGGACGACGAGAGCGGCTGCACCGAGTGGCTCTGCTGCGGTGATCCCCTCCGCGCCCGCGACATGCTCGAGGGCGCCGTGCTGGCCCTTCCCCGTCGCGCCGCGCGTGAACTGCGGGCCGTCGTCCTCGCGTTGGACGACCGGTACTGAGACGCGGCCCGCGCGGGATCCGCACGGGCCGCGTCGCACGCGTGTCAGTGGTTGCGCGGGAAGCCCAGGTCCACACCCGCCGGGGCGTCCGCCGGGTCGGGCCAGCGGGTGGTGACGACCTTGCCGCGGGTGTAGAAGTGCACGCCGTCGTTGCCGTAGATGTGGTGGTCGCCGAAGAGCGAGTCCTTCCAGCCACCGAAGGAGTGGTAGCCCACCGGCACGGGGATCGGCACGTTCACGCCGACCATGCCGGCCTCGATCTCCAGCTGGAAGCGGCGGGCCGCGCCGCCGTCGCGCGTGAAGATCGCGGTGCCGTTGCCGAACGGCGAGGCGTTGATCAGCGCCACGCCGTCCTCGTAGGTCTCCGCGCGCAGCACGCAGAGCACCGGGCCGAAGATCTCGTCGCGGTAGGCGTCGGAGTCCGTGGAGACCTTGTCGAGCAGGGACAGCCCGATCCAGTGGCCGTCCTCGTAGCCGTCGACCGTGTAGCCGGTGCCGTCGAGGACGACCTCCGCGCCCTGGGCGGCCGCGCCCGTGACATAGGAGGCGACCTTGTCGCGGTGGGCGGCCGTGATCAGCGGGCCCATCTCGGAGGTCGGGTCGTCGCCCGGACCGATCTTGATCTTCTCGGCCCGCTCGCGGATCTTGTCCACCAGCTCGTCACCGATCGCGCCGACGGCGACGACCGCGGAGATCGCCATGCAGCGCTCGCCCGCCGAGCCGTATGCCGCCGACACCGCGGCGTCGGCGGCGGCGTCGAGGTCGGCGTCCGGCAGCACGAGCATGTGGTTCTTGGCACCGCCCAGCGCCTGGACGCGCTTGCCGTTGGCGGAGGCGGTGGTGTGGATGTAGCGCGCGATGGGGGTGGAGCCGACGAACGAGACCGCGGCCACGTCCGGGTGCGCGAGCAGCGCGTCGACGGCCACCTTGTCACCGTGCACGACATTCAGCACGCCGTCGGGCAGACCGGCCTCCGCCGCCAGCTCGGCGAGCAGGTTGGCGGCCGAGGGGTCCTTCTCGCTCGGCTTGAGGACGAAGGTGTTTCCGCAGGCGACGGCCAGCGGGAACATCCACATCGGCACCATCGCCGGGAAGTTGAAGGGGGTGATGCCGGCGACGACGCCGAGGGGCTGGCGGATCGAGGACACGTCGACCCGGCTGGACACCTGGGTCGACAGCTCACCCTTGAGCTGGGTGGTGATGCCGCAGGCCAGCTCCACGATCTCGAGGCCGCGGGCCACCTCGCCGAGCGCGTCGGAGTGCACCTTGCCGTGCTCGGCGGTGATCAGGGCAGCGATGTCGTCGCGGCGCGCGTCGAGCAGGGCGCGGTAGCGGAAGAGGACCGCGGTGCGCTGGGCCAGCGACGAGGTGCCCCACGTCGTGTACGCCTCGCGGGCCGCGGCCACGGCCGCGCCGACCTCGTCGGCGGAGGCGAGGGCGACACGGGTGGTGACGGCTCCCGTCGCCGGGTCCGTGACCGGGCCCCAGTTCCCCGACGCACCTTCGACGGTCTTGCCACCGATCCAGTGGTTGACGGTCTTCGTCATGACGAAAAGCTCCTTCAGAGATGGCGGCGTCGGGCGGCGGCCTGCCGGTCGTACTCCTCACGGGCCTTCACCGCCGACGGGCGGGTCGCGGTCTCGGCCACAGGAACATCCCACCACGCCTGTGCGCCGGGCGAGCCCGACACAGTGTCTGCCGTTCCGGTCTCCACGTAGACACATGTGGGCACGTCGGCCGCGCGGGCCTCGGCCAAAGCTTCACGCAGGTCACGCACGCTGCGGGCGCGGATCACCCGCATCCCGAGGGACTCGGCGTTGGCGGCGAGGTCGACGGGCAGCGGCGGGCCGGTGAAGGTCCTGTCGGCGGCCCGGTGCCGGTAGGCGGTGCCGTAGCGCTCCGCTCCCACCGACTCGGAGAGGCCGCCGATGGAGGCGTAGCCGTGGTTCTGGAGGATGACCATCCGGATCGGGACGCCCTCCTGGACGGCGGTCACGATCTCGGTCGGGTTCATGAGGTACGTGCCGTCTCCGACGAGCGCCCACACGGGCCGGCCGGGTGCCGCCATGGCGACGCCGATGGCGGCGGGGATCTCGTAGCCCATGCAGGAGTAGCCGTATTCGACGTGGTACTGGTCGGCGGACCGGCTGCGCCACAGTTTGTGCAGGTCGCCAGGGAGGGAGCCGGCCGCGTTGATGAGGATGTCGTCGCCGGTCACCAGGGCGTCGAGCGCGCCGAGGACCTGTGCCTGGGTGGGGGCGGCGTCGGCGTCGGGGGCGGTGAAGGCCGCGGTGACCCGCTCCTCCCAGGCCGCCTTCGCCGCTGTGTAGCGCGCCCGGTGTTCGGCGTCGACGCGGTGGTCGCCGAGCGCCGCGGTGAGTTCCTCGAGGCCGGCGCGCGCGTCGGCGACGACCGAGAGGCCGGCCATCTTGTGGGCGTCGAAGGCGGTGATGTTGAGGTTGACGAAGCGGACCGTCTCATGACGGAACAGCGTCGAGGAAGCCGTGGTGAAGTCGGACCAGCGCGTGCCGACGCCGATCACCAGGTCCGCGGTGCGGGCCAGGTCGTCGGCCGTGGCGGTGCCGGTGTGACCGATGCCGCCGATGTCGCACGGGTGGTCGTACGGCAGCGATCCCTTGCCCGCCTGGGTCGAGGCGACCGGGATGCCGGTCGCGTCGGCGAACGCCCGCAGTGCCTCCTCGGCCTCCGAGTGGTGCACGCCGCCGCCCGCGACGAGCAGCGGCCGGCGGGCGGAGCGCACGGCGGCCGCCGCCTGCGCCAGTGCCTCCGCGTCGGGGCGCGGCCGGCGGATCCGCCACGTCCGCTCGGCGAAGAACTCCTCGGGCCAGTCGTACGCCTCCGCCTGCACGTCCTGCGGAAGCGCGAGCGTGACCGCGCCGGTCTGCGCCGGGTCGGTCAGGACCCGCACGGCCTGGAGCGCGGCGGGCACCAGCGCCTCCGGGCGGACGATGCGGTCGAACCAGCGGGAGACGGGACGCAGGCAGTCGTTGACCGACACGTCGCCGGCGTAGGGCAATTCGAGCTGCTGGAGGACCGGGTCGGCGGGCCGGGTGGCGAAGGTGTCGCCGGGGAGCAGCAGGACGGGGAGGTGGTTGATCGTGGCCAGCGCGGCGCCGGTGACCAGGTTGGTGGCGCCGGGGCCGATGGACGTGGTGACGGCCTGCGCGGAGAGCCGGCGCGACTGGCGGGCATGGCCGACGGCCGCGTGGACCATGGCTTGTTCGTTGCGGCCCTGGAGATAGGGCATGTCCTGGTGGCTCTCGAGGAGTGCCTGGCCGACGCCCGCCACGTTCCCGTGTCCGAAGATGCCCCAGGTGGCGCCGATGAGCCGGTGGCGGCGGCCGTCGCGCTCGGTGTACTGGTGGGCGAGGAACGCGACGAGGGCCTGGGCGGTGGTCAGCCGTCGGGTGGTCACCGGTAGCCCTCCGAGCGGTCGGGGTGGAAGCGGATCAGCCACTGGCGGTCGTCGCCGGGGCCCGCCATCACATTGAGGTAGTACATGGTGTGGCCCGGTTCCGCGATGGACGGGCCGTGCCAGCCGTCGGGCACGAGGACGGCGTCGCCGGTGCGTACCTCGGCGAGGAGGTCGGCGCCGCCGGGACGGGACGGGGAGACGCGCTGGTAGCCGAGGCCGCCGCGGTCGATCTCGAAGTAGTAGATCTCCTCGAGTTCGCTCTCCTCTCCCGGCCGGTGCTCGTCGTGCTTGTGCGGCGGGTAGGAGGACCAGTTGCCTCCCGGGGTGAGCACTTCCACGGCGATCAGGCGGTCGCATGCGAAGGTGTCCGCCGCGGCGAAGTTGTGGACCTCGCGGGCCTGACTGCCGCTGCCGCGGGCCTCGACGGGTACCTCCGGCGCGGGGCCGTAGCGAGCGGGGAGTCGGCGCTCGCACCTCGCTCCTGCCAGGGCGAAGCGGCCTCCCGCGCCGGAGGCGATCTGGGCATGGGCGTCTCGCGGCACATAGGCGAAGTCGCTCACTCCGCCGAACACGCTTTCCCGCCCCTGCAGTTCAAAGATCTCGCCTTGCGTGTGCACGGTGCAACCGCCGGTGAGCGGCAGCACGATCCACTCGCTGTCGCCGGCGGTCAGCAGATGCGACCCGCCCGGCGGAAGTTCGAGCACCCGGAGGGCGGAGTACTCCCAGCCCGCCTCGTCGGGTCCGATGCTCAGGGCGTACGGCGCGCTCGCGGCGCTGCCGGCCGGGACGTGGAGACCCTGCTGCTTGGTGTTGTCGTCCATGCCTTGTGCGTACCCCCTAGAGCAGTCCGACGGCCGTGTCAACCGCGCCCGCCACGTCGCCGTCGACCGGATAGAGCAGTGAGCGGCCCACCACCAGTCCCTGCACCGTGGGCAGTTGCAGCGCGCCGCGCCATTTCTCGTAGGTGCCGTCCTGGTCGTCGCCTATCTCACCGCCGAGCAGCACCGCCGGCAGGGTGGAGGTCTCCAGCACCGTCCGCATGTCGTCGGGGTCGTCGGTGACGGGCACCTTGAGCCAGCTGTACGCGGAGGTGCCGGCCAGCCCGGAGGCGATGGCGATGGACAGGGTGACGGCCTCGGCGCTGAGATCGTTGCGGAGCCGGCCGTCGGTGCGGTGACAGATGAACGGCTCTATGAAGACGGGAAGCCGACGCTCGGCCATCTCGTCGACGGCGCGGGCGGCCGCGTCCAGTGTGTCGAGGGAGGCCGGGTCGTCGTAGTCGATGCGGAGCAGCAGCTTGCCCGCGTCGAAGCCGAGCCGTTCGAGGTCGCGCGCGCGGTGCCCGGTGAATCTGTCGTCGAGTTCGAAGGCGGCGCCGGCCAGTCCTCCGCGGTTCATGGAGCCCATGACGACCTTGTCGTCGAGGGCGCCGAGAAGGAGCAGGTCGTCGAGGATGTCGGCGGTGGCGAGGACGCCGTCGACGCCGGGCCGGGACAGCGCCAGGCAGAGCCGCTCCAGCAGGTCGAGGCGGTTGGCCATGGCGAGGGGGCGGTCGCCGACGGTGAGTGCTCCGCGGGCGGGATGGTCGGCGGCGATGATCATCAGCCGTCCGCTGTCGCCGAGGAGCGCGGGCCGACGCCGTCTGCGGACGGCCGCTTCGGCGACCGCTTCCGGGTGGCGGGTGCGGATGCCGACGAGCTCGGCGATGTCGACCCGGCTCACGACGGCTCCGCCTCGGCCCGGGCGGCCTTCGGCGGGGTCGTGCCCGGAGCGGACGGGGACGGGGCCGTGCCCGGCGGGGCCGGGGGCGGGCTGGGGTCAGGCGGTGGCGGGCCGCCCGCGAGGACGGTCTCCACCTCCCGCGCGTACGGCATCGCCGTCGAGCAGGCGAGCCGGGACGCGACGATCGCCCCTGCCGCGTTGGCGTACCGCATCGTCTGCTCCAACTCCTGGCCGGCGAGCAGCCCGTGGCACAGTGCCCCACCGAACGCGTCACCTGCGCCGAGGCCGTTGACGACGTCGACCGGCACGGGCGGGACCTCGGCCAGGGTGCCGTCGCGGTTCAGTGCGAGCACGCCTTTTGGGCCCTGCTTGACGACCGCGAGTTCGACGCCGGCGGAGAGCAGCGCGCGTGCGGCGGCGAGCGGCTCGTGCTCGCCGGTGGCGACCTCGCACTCCTCGAGATTGCCGACGGCGACGGTGGCGTGGGCGAGAGCCCGCGCGTAGTAGGGCCGCGCCTCGTCCGGGTCCTGCCAGAACATCGGCCGCCAGTCGAGGTCGAACACGGTCGTCCCCGCGCTGGCCCGGTGCGCCAGCGCGGCGAGCGTGGCCGACCGGCTGGGCTCCGCGCACAGCCCCGTACCGGTCACCCAGAAGACCCGTGCGTCACGGATCGGCTCCAGGTCCAACTCGCCTGTGCGGATCTCCAGATCGGGGGCCTTCGGCTGTCGGTAGAAGTAGAGGGGGAAGTGGTCGGGCGGGAAGATCTCGCAGAAGGTGACCGGCGTCGGGTACGCGTCCACGGGTGTGACCCAGCGGTCGTCCACGCCGAACTCCCGCAGCGCCTGGTGCAGGTACTCACCGAAGGCGTCCTGCCCGGTCCGGGTGATCAGCGCGGTCCGCCGGCCCAGCCTGGCCGCGGCGACGGCGACGTTCGCCGCCGAACCGCCGAGGAACTTGCCGAACGTGTCGACCTGCGCCAGCGGGACCCCGGCGCGCAGCGGATAGAGGTCGACCCCGATCCGGCCCATCGCGATCACGTCATACGGCTGAGGCATGCGCGTCCCTTCGGTTCGAACCGCCGGCGTGACTCAGGTCTAGCCCTCTCCCGCGAACCCTGTCAACATTTTGTCCTTACATTCGGACCAAGCCTTGACACCTTTCTCCGGCGGCCGGAAAGCTTGCCGCCATGACCTCATCCGTCCCCGCCCTGAACCGCATCCGGGTCGGCTCGGCCCCCGACTCCTGGGGGGTGTGGTTCCCCGACGATCCCCGTCAGGTCCCCTGGCAGCGCTTCCTGGACGAGGTGGCCGACGCTGGTTACGAGTGGATCGAGCTCGGCCCTTACGGCTATCTGCCGACCGACCCGGCCCGACTGGCTGAGGAGACCCGGCGGCGCGGCCTCAAGGTCTCGGCGGGGACCGTCTTCACGGGGCTCCACCGCGGTCCGGCCGTGTGGGACGAGACATGGGCCCATGTGTCCGACATCGCGGCGCTCACACAGGCGATGGGCGCTTCGCATCTGGTCGTGATCCCGTCCTTCTGGCGCGACGACAAGACGGGCCGAGTGCTCGAGGACCGCACGCTCACCCCGGAGCAGTGGCGCGACCTGACGGCCCAGACCGAGCGGCTGGGCCACGAGGTGCGTGAGCGCTACGGCCTGCGGATCGTCGTCCACCCGCACGCGGACACCCATATCGACACCGAGGAGAACGTCACGCGTTTCCTCGACGCCACCGACCCCGACCGGGTCTCGCTCTGCCTGGACACCGGCCACTACGCCTACTGCGGCGGCGACAGCGTCAAGCTCATCGAGACCTACGGGGAGCGGATCGGCTACCTCCATCTCAAGCAGGTGGATCCGGCGGTCCTCGCCCAAGTGGTCGCCGAGGAGGTGCCCTTCGGGCCCGCGGTGGGACGTGGGGTGATGTGCGAGCCGCCCGCCGGGGTGCCCGCCCTCGAACCGGTACTGGCCGCCGCGCAGTCGCTGGGCGTCGACCTGTTCGCCATCGTCGAGCAGGACATGTACCCGTGCCCGCCGGACAAACCGTTCCCGATCGCCGAACGCACGCGCGGTTTCCTCCGCTCCTGCGGCGTCTGAAACTCCGCATCACATCTGTCACTGTTGTCGCCGTCGCATCACACTTGTCTCGATTACGCGCGCCATATGTCACAGACCGTCAACAGCCGCACTCCCTCCGCCACTCCACATCGTTCAACGGGCACAGGCTCAGTGATCGCCAGCGTCCGCGCGGCAGCTTCCCCGACGGCATACCGACCGCCTCTGCTGCGCACGCAGGGAGGTGCCCCACATGACGGACAGAAGGCTCTGGTCCTACAAGGACATCGCCGCGCACATCAAGGTGCAGCCGGACACCGTCCGCTCGTACCGCAAGCACGGCCTGCTGCCACCGCCCGACCACGTGGAGGCCGGAAAGCCGTACTGGTACGCGGACACGGTCCGCCGCTGGGTGGCCAACCGGCCCGGGAACAGAGGCCGCAGGGAGTGAGAGGCACCCGGCGCGAGAACTCGGCCCCGCACCGGTGACGGTGCGGGGCCGCTCCCGTGCCACCGAACACGCACTTCCGCTGAATCCGAAC
>NZ_JBSGZJ010000152.1:0-14611 GCF_053610925.1 Streptomyces sp. NPDC054847
TTGCAGACGCCGCGTGCAGCGTCATGCCCGCCCGCAGTGCCGTCCGGAGTCCGGGCCTGTCGGCCCGCGCCGGGCCCCTCGGCCGCGGGTCCGGGGGTGACACTGGCCACACTCGGCCCGGACATCCCCGACGGGGAGATCGTCCGGCCCCGACGAGCCCTCCCGCGGCCCGCCGCCGGTGACTGGCGCCCGGTGATCACCCGCTGCGGACGAAGCCTTCCGGTCGCCTTCATCGATCACATCGCGCCGCTCGCGGCCGGCGTGGACCGGCGGTCGGGTTTGCGGTCCGGAACAGTCGCGGGCGCGCCGCTCACGGGGCGGGGCACAGGTCTCAGCGCGCGCCGCGGTCGCGGCGCTGCCGTAAGTGCAACGCGCGCAGAACCCCCTCGGTCGCGAACCGGCTCTCGGGGTCGGTGAGCTGATCACCGAAGATGGATTCGAGATTGCGCAGCCGGTAGCGGACGGTCTGCGGGTGCACATCGAGCAGCTCGCCCATGCGGGCGGCGGTGCCACGGGTGTCCAGCCAGATCCGCAGGGTTTCGATCAGCCGGTTGCGGCGGGTGGGCGTCAGCCCGGCGAGGGGGGCGAGTTCGCGCTCCGCCAGCTGGTTCAGCAGGGCGGGGTCCGACAGCAGCCACAGGGTGAGCATGTGGTCGGAGCAGAAGGTGAGGGGGGCGTCGTCCACGACACCCGAGTCGATGAGGTCGAGGAGCCGGCGGGCCCATCGGATCGAGTCCGCGGCCTCGGCGGTCGGCACGGTCAGTCCCACGGCGGCCCGGTGGCCGGTCAGCGCGTTCTCCAGCGTGTGTCTTCGCTGGTCGTCGACCGGTCCCGGGACGAGTAAGTGAGGGTGCGGTCCGCCGAGTTCCGCGAGGACATCGTTGTCGAGTTCCGTTCCGGCCAATTCCGGCGATGTGCGCAGGGCGACGAGGGTGACCTTCTCGGGCAGCGGCCACCCCGCCTGCTCGGACAGCTCCGTGATCGCGGAGCGCGGCACCGGCGGTCCCGCCATGATCAGGTGCAGCAGCCTGCGCCGGACGGTCGCCTCCTGCTCGACCGTCCTCGCCTGCACCTCCAGATAGCCCTCCCTGGTGAGCGCCTCGAGCTCGTCCACATAGGCGAAGAGGGCGTCGGCGAAGCTCAGCATCAGGGTGGGGGAGAGGTTGTAGCGCCGGCCGATCCGCTTGGCGCGGCGCAGGGCCACGCGGGCGCCGAGCCGGTAGGCGCCGTGGAGGGAGTCGAGGCTGCGGCCCTCGTACGCCTCGAACCGGCCGAAGCGGCGCAGCATCTCGTCGCGCAGCGGTGACGGCGCCGAAGGGGACGCCACCTGGTCGACGAAGACGGAGATGTTCTGTTCGACGCCGATCTGGATGGCCTGCCCGTACGGGCCCTTCAGTAACCGCCCGTACTCGGGATAGGCACGGGTCACCTCGATGCCGATCTCCTGGATCAGGCTGGGCAGTTCCGGCCGGATGATGGCGGCGAACTCCTGTGGCAGCGGCCCGAGCGGCTCTCCGGCGTCCGACGGCTGGGTGGTCGTTCTCGGCATGGTTGTCCCCTCGATCTCCGGGTGTCCGGTGGGGGTGGGGGCTGTGGGGGAAGCGCTCCCACGGACCGACAGGCGTGACGACTTCGTGGGTGCTGAACATAGTCCAGCGCGGAGCGCCTGCACAGCGGTCGGCGCGGGGCGGGATGGGCGCGAAGCGGCCGGGGAGCGGGCGGCGCGCCGTGGGGCGCCGGGAGAGGAGTGCTCACTTCCGGACAAGAATCCGGGGCGGCCTGTGGCGCCGGCGACAAGAAAATACCGGCTGGTAGCGGCGCTGCGGGAATCTGCCGAACCAGTATTGCGCGGCCGGTTACCCGCTCGTAGCGTCACTTCGGAAAGATGCACGACCGGGTGGCCATGAGAATTCGACCCGCGTTCCAGAACTGAGCCGCAACGCTTTTCGGCCCGTCCGCCAGGGCCGAAAAAGGTCCGTCAGGCAAGCCCATCCCCCTGAAGGGAACTACCCGTGCGAAGAATTGCCAGAAACGCCCTGATCGCCTCGGCGGCGCTGACCGCCGCTCTCGGCATGACGGTGACGCAGGCCTCGGCCACGTCACTGGTCACCTGGACGGTCACCCCCGGCGGAGCGTTCACCGCCGTCGCGACCAACCCCACCCTCACGGTGCCCGCCGCCACGCTGGACTGCGCCTCCTCCAGCGCCTCGGGCTCGCTCGTCTCCGGCTCCGGCAACGCCGGCGACGGCATCGGCTCCATCGCAAGCCTGACGTTCGAGGACTGCTCGGTCATCGGCATCCCGTTCGACGTCACCAGCAAGAACTTCCCGTGGAGCCTGAACGCCACCGGCGTCAGCGCGGTGCCGAACGCGGTCGACGGCTCCATCAGCGGCGTGGACGCGAGCATCAGCGGCTCCGGCTGCACCGCCGACTTCGCCGGCACCGTCACCGGCCACTACAAGAACGACACCAAGCAACTGGTGATCAACGGCGGCAGCCTGATCGCCTCCAACGCCGACTGCCTCGGCCTGATCAACGACGGCGACGAAGCGCTGTACGAGGCCGTCTACGCGGTCTCCGGCGGCCACACGATCTCCCCGGACTGACCCCCGTCCGCAGCCGCGCGGCCCGCCCCGTGCCCCGGTCCACCGGGGGACGGGGTTCCCGCGGCGATCTCGGGAGCGGATCGATTTCCCCGGCAACAAAGCCGAAAACCAGTCAATGGGGGGCACCATGACGGGCGTTGTAAAACGTCCTCCTCGTATTTCCCGTGTCGCCTTTCTCGGCGCCGCCGGATTGGTCGCGGGAATTCTGGCAGGTCCCGGTTCTGCCGCCCGGGCGCAGGACACCGATGTGAGTGTGGCGTACGAGTGCGGCTTCCCGTCGGGAACGCATACCGTGACCGCCGAGATCTCCGGCTCCTATCCCGACAAGGGTGTGGTGAACCGGCCCGTCCGGCCCGGTGAACCGGCCGTGCGGCTGACGATCGGGCCGGCCGCGCTCGAAGGCGTGCTGCCGGAGGGCACGACCACCGTCGCCGGTCTTGCCGATCTCACCGTGCTGGTCGCGCAGAAAGGGCGTTCCGCCCAGGCCCGTTGGGGAGCTCTGGCCGCGCCGGCCGTCCCCGTGCCGGACGGCTCGGGAGACCTGGTGCTCGAACACAGCGGTGCCGTTCCCTCCGTGACCGTCACCGCCCCCGGCGACATCACCTTCACCGCGGCCGCCATGAGGCTGGAACTGCGGCCGCAAACGGGTGAGGAGACGCAGCCGGCGGCGCTTGCCTCCATCGACTGCCGGCCGGCCGAAGGACAGGACGTCCTGCTGGCGACCGTGCCCGTGCCCGTGCCCGGCGGCAACCGCCCCGGCCCGTCGCAGAAGCCGGACCCCGCCGCGCCCCCCACCGCCGAGGAACCCGTGCGGCCGCAGGACATCGCCGTGGAACCCTCGCCGTCCGAGCCGGCAAGCCCCTGCCCTACCCAGATGCCGGCCGGCGGGATCGACGAGAGCTTCGTGCCCCAGCCCCCGCCCGGCGGCGAACCGCCCCGTGTCACCATCCTGCCCGGCAGGCTCGGCTGCGCGTACGCCGTCGGTTTCGCCAACGTCGAGAAGCTCGGCGGCGCGATGATCGTCAACGACCCGTCCGACGCTCCGCGGCTCATCAACGTGCTGGCCGTCACCCGGTCGGTGTCCCGGCCGGGCACCCGGCCCGGCGGCAGCTACTTCCGCGCCGACTCGTACGGCGAGCTGCCGCTGCCCGACGCCACATCGACCTTCCTCACCTTCGGGTTCCAGCCCGTCACCGCGAAGGTCGAGTTCACCAACGGTCCCGTCACCATCTCCACCGGCACCATCGGCTCACCGCCCAACAGGCTCAACTTCGCCCAGGCGGGCTTCTACCAGTCACTGCGCGTCTACGACGTCGAGGTCAACGGCACACCGCTGGACGTCGGCCCGGCCTGCCGTACGGCACGTCCCTACCGGGTGGTCCTGCACGGCAAGTTCCCCGACTACGAGAACGTCTTCAAGGGCGGACCGATGCGAGGCACCGTGACGATCCCCGAGTTCTCCGGCTGCGGTACGGCCGGTGAGGACCTCGACCAGCTGTTCAGCGCGTCACTGTCCGGGCCGGACAACGTCATCGCCATGAGACAGGGCCCGATGTGCATCCCGAACAGCCCGAACAACGAGTGCCCGCCCACGATTCCGCCGCTCCCCGGCCAGGGGAGCTGAGGAGCCGTCCGTCCGATGAGCGCGTTCCCGCATCACCCGGCCGCGACCGGGTCGGCGTCACCGCTCGTACGCACCCGGGGACAAGGTTTCCCCGCCGCTTTGTCATGGCGTGACAAACCACCGAGTTCGGCCTGAATGCGCTGGTCACAGCCATTGCCCCGGCCGCTTACCCGAACGTAACGTGCGGGCGCCCGGTGCACTTCCGCCACTTTCGACACCTGTGTGCAGCCCGCTGCCCACGGACCACCGAACGGGAGGTGAAATGGGAATCGAGGTAGTCGTCGAAGGACTCACCAAGTCCTTCGGCAAACAGAACATCTGGCAGGACGTCACGCTCACCCTCCCGGCCGGAGAAGTCAGCGTCATGCTCGGACCCTCGGGAACCGGGAAGACCGTGTTCCTGAAATCCATCATCGGACTGCTCAAACCGGAACGCGGCCGGGTCCTCATCGACGGCGTCGACATGGTGGGCAGCCCCGAACGCGACATCTACGAGACGCGCAAGCTGTTCGGCCTGATGTTCCAGGACGGCGCGCTGTTCGGGTCGATGACGCTCTTCGACAACATCGCCTTCCCCTTGCGTGAACACACCCGCAAAAAGGAGTCCGAGATCCGGCGCATCGTGATGGAGCGCATCGAGGTCGTCGGACTCCTCGGCGCCGAGGGCAAGCTCCCCGGCGAGATATCCGGCGGTATGCGCAAACGCGCCGGCCTCGCCCGCGCCCTGGTCCTCGACCCGCAGATCATCCTCTGCGACGAGCCCGACTCCGGTCTGGACCCGGTGCGCACGGCCTATCTGTCGCAACTGCTGATCGACCTCAACGCGCAGATCGACGCCACGATGCTGATCGTCACCCACAATCTCGACATCGCGGCCACCGTTCCCGACAACATGGGCATGCTCTTCCGCCAGGGCCTCGTCACCTTCGGGCCCCGTGAGGTGCTGCTGACGAGCGAGGAACCGGTGGTCGCCCAGTTCCTCGGCGGGCGGCGCGAAGGCCCCATCGGGATGTCGGAGGAGAAGGACGCCGCCACCCTCGCAAGGGAGCAGCAGTCCGGCGGCGACCGCGCGAGGCAGCCGCGGACCGTCGTCCCCCAGCTCGAACCCTCACCCGGTATGCCCGTCCGCCAAGGTGCGCTGCGCCGCAGGGAACGGGTGCTCGGCATGATGGCCCAACTGCCGGAGGCCGCCCGCAACGCGATCATGCGGAGCTACAGCCCGGCCGGCGGCGGAGTCACCGGATGACCGCCCCGCCGCCGGTGCGTCTCCCCGCACCCTCCGACGACATGCGGGCCGGCGTGCCGGCCGTGAGACCGCCCTCGAAGCTGCTCGCCCCGCTGCGCGAGACCGGCCAGCTGTTCGCGCTCGCCGCAGAGGTGACCCGGGCGATCTTCCGCCGGCCCTTCCAACTACGCGAGTTCGTCGAGCAGTTCTGGTTCGTGGCCAGTGTGACCATCCTCCCGGCCGCCCTCGTGTCCATCCCGTTCGGAGCGGTCATCGCCCTCCAGGTCGGCTCGCTCACCCAGCAGCTCGGCGCCCAGTCGTTCACCGGCGGCGCCAGCGTCCTCGCCGTGATCCAGCAGGCGAGCCCGCTGATCGTCGCCCTGCTGATCGCCGGCGCCGGCGGCTCGGCGATCTGCGCCGACCTCGGCTCCCGCAAGATCCGCGAGGAGCTCGACGCCATGGAGGTCATGGGCGTCTCGCCCGTCCAGCGCCTGGTCGTACCGCGGGTGCTGGCCACCATGCTGGTCGCCGTACTCCTCAACGGCATGGTTTCCGTCGTCGGCACCCTCGGCGGCTACTTCTTCAACGTGATCATGCAGGGCGGCACCCCCGGCGCGTACCTCGCCAGCTTCTCCGCCCTCGCGCAACTGCCCGACCTCTACATCAGCGAGCTCAAGGCCCTGATCTTCGGCTTCATCGCGGGCATCGTCGCCGCCTACCGAGGCCTCAACCCCCGCGGCGGCCCCAAGGGCGTCGGCGACGCGGTCAACCAGTCCGTCGTCATCACCTTCATGCTGCTGTTCTTCGTGAACATGGTCCTCACGGCGATCTATCTCCAGATCGTCCCCCCGAAGGGGGGCTGAGCGATGTCCGTGCTCGGCCGGCTGGACCGCGGCGGTGACCAGCTCATCTTCTACGTACGGGCCCTCCTGTGGACCCCGAGGACCCTGCGCCGCTATCTGCGCGAGGTCCAGCGCCTCCTCGCCGAGGTGGCGTTCGGCAGCGGCGGCCTCGGCGTCATCGGCGGCACGATCGGCGTGATGATCGCCATGACCCTGTTCACCGGCACCGTCGTCGGACTCCAGGGGTACGCGGCCCTCAACCAGATCGGCACCTCGGCCTTCACCGGCTTCGTCTCCGCCTACTTCAACACCCGGGAGATCGCGCCGCTCGTCGCCGGCCTCGCGCTCTCCGCCACGGTGGGCGCCGGTTTCACGGCCCAGCTCGGCGCGATGCGCATCAACGAGGAGGTCGACGCGCTCGAGGCCATGGGCATACGGTCCATGCCCTACCTGGTCACCACCCGCATCATCGCCGGCGTCGTGGCCATCATCCCGCTGTACGCGATCGGACTGCTGAGCTCCTACCTCGCCTCGCGCTGGGTCACCGTGCTGTTCAACGGCCAGTCCGCGGGCACCTACGACCACTACTTCGATCTCTTCCTCTCCCCGGACGACGTCCTGCTGTCGATCCTCAAGGTGCTGATCTTCAGCGTGATGGTGATCCTCGCGCACTGCTACTACGGCTTCCGCGCCTCCGGCGGCCCGGCCGGTGTGGGCGTGGCCGTCGGCCGCTCCGTACGGAACGCCATCGTGCTGATCAGCGTCACCGACTTCTTCCTCTCGCTCGCCATCTGGGGCGCGACCACGACGGTGAAGGTGGCCGGATGACCGCGCACACGGCAAGAAGACGGCTCGCGGGCGTGGCCTTCCTGCTCGTGCCCGTGCTGCTCATCTGGCTCTCGGTGGCCGTCTACGACAAGAAGTTCACCGACGACGCCACCGTCACCGTCCTCACCGGTGCGGCCGGCAACGAGATGCACCGGGGCGCCGAGGTCAAACTGCGCGGCGTCGTCATCGGTGAGGTCCGCGACATCCGCGCCGACGGCACCGGAGCCCGGCTGACCCTCGCCGTCGACCGGGACGAGCTCCGGCGGGTGCCCGCCGACGTCACCGCGCAGATGCTGCCGACGACCCTCTTCGGAGAGCGCTTCGTCGCCCTCGTGCCGCCCGCCCGCACCACCTCCGCGCGCACGCTCGGCGCGGGGGACACCATCACCCAGGACCGCTCGAGCAACGCCGTCGAACTGGAGCAGGTCCTCGACAACGTGCTCCCGCTGCTGACCGCCGTCAAGCCGGAGAAGCTGTCCGCCACCCTCACCGCCGTCTCCCAGGCACTCCAGGGCCGCGGCGACCAGCTCGGCGAGACGCTCGTCACCCTCGAGGGACACCTGAAGAAGCTCAACCCCCAACTGCCGGTGCTCAACCGGGACATCGCCCACCTCGTGGAGGTGAGCCATCTCTACGCGGACGCCGCCCCCGACGTGCTCCAGGCGCTCACCGACTTCACCACCACGAGCGGCACCATCGCCGACCAGCAGGCACAGCTCGCCGGACTGTACGGCGCGGCCACCACATCGGCGCAGGACCTCACCTCCTTCCTCCGAAAGAACCGGAACAACCTGATCCGGCTGGCCGCCGCCGGCCGGCCCACCCTCGAAGTGCTGGCCGAGTACTCGTCCTCCTTCCCGTGTACCCTGCGCACCCTCGCCGGATTCGTACCCGCCATGGACAAGGCCCTCGGCAAGGGCACCGACGAGCCGGGGCTCCATGTGGACGTGACCTCCGTGCCCTCGCTGGGCAAGTACGTGCCCGGCAAGGACACCCCGGCCTACGACAGCGGCGGAGGACCGCACTGTTACGCCGTCCCCTACACCGGCAGGCCCGCCTCCGCCGCCGCGCGGGCGGCCGCCGAGAGCCTCGGCCTGCCCAACTCGCCGCAGGAGAACCGGCTCGTCAACGAACTGATGGCGCCGGAGCTGAAGAAGACCCCGGACGCGCTGCCCGACTGGAGCAGCGTGCTGACCGGTCCCGTCTACCGCGGTGCGGAGGTGACGCTCAAGTGAAACGCCGCTCTCTCGCGGGACCGCTGTTCAAGTCCCTCGCGTTCATCGTGGTGACGGTCCTCGCCACCACCGCCCTCGCCTTCGGCATCGCCAACACCTCGGTCGGCGAGACGTCCCCCTACAGGGCGCGCTTCACCGACGCGACCGGACTCGTCCCCGGCGACAGCGTGCGCATCGCGGGAGTCAAGGTCGGACAGGTCGAGTCGGTGAAGGTCGTCGAGCGCCGGGTCGCGGAGGTCGCCTTCAACGTCCAGAAGGGCCGCACTCTGCCCGCCTCGGTCACCGCGTCGATCAAATACCTCAACATGGTCGGGCAGCGCTACATCGACCTCGACCAGGGGACGGGGCCGGTCGGCCGCGCCTTCGCCGCGGGCGGCACCATCCCGTTGGAGCGCACCACCCCCGCTCTCGACCTGACCCAGCTCTTCAACGGCTTCCAGCCGCTGTTCGAAGGCCTGTCGCCCGGTGAGATCAACGACCTCGCCGGATCCATCGTCCAGGTGCTGCAGGGCGAGGGCGGCACCGTCGACAGCATCCTGCGGCACGTCGGTTCGCTGACCGGCACCGTCGCCGCCAAGGACAAGGTCATCGGCGAGGTCGTCAAGAACCTCAACACCGTCCTGAAGACCGTCAACGACCGCGAGGCGGGCTTCGACGAACTCGTGGTCACCCTCCAGAAACTGGTCAGCGGATTCTCCGGCGACCGCAAACCTCTCGGGGAGGCCGTCGCGGCCATGGCAGACCTCACCACCGTCACCGCCGACCTCCTGAAGGACGGCCGGCAACCCCTCAAGAAGGACATCGCGGAGCTGGGCCGCCTCTCCCGACAGCTGGACAAGGGATCACCCCGCATCGAGGAGTTCCTCGAGCGGACACCCGCCAAGATGCAGGCCATCACCCGCCTCGCCTCCTACGGATCGTGGCTGAACCTCTACCTCTGCGAAGCGAGGGTCACGGACGTCGCCACGTGGGACGGCAGCCCGCCGCCCACCGGAATCGGGATCACCGAGTCGAGGTGTCGCGGATGAAAACCTTCCGCTTCCGCCGGCGGTCCGTGAAACAACGCAACCCCGTCGCCGTCGCCCTCGTCGGCCTGGTCGTCCTCGCACTGCTCGGCATCACCGCGTACAAGGCGGACGCCCTGCCCTTCGTCGGCGGCGGCACCACCTACAGAGCCGACTTCACGGAGGCCGCGGGCCTCGACGAGGGCGACGAGGTGCGCATCGCCGGCGTCAAGGTCGGCGAGGTCACCGCCGTGGCCCTCGCCGGTGCCAGGGTCAGGGTCGACTTCTCGGTGAAGGACGCCTGGATCGGCGACTCCAGCACCGTGGCCATCGCCATCAAGACCCTCCTCGGCGACAAGTACCTCGCCGTCGACCCGCTCGGCACCCGCACCCAGGACCCCGCCGAACCCATCCCCAGCAGCCGCACCACCTCGCCCTTCGACGTCACCCAGGCCTTCAACGGGCTCGGCGAGACCTTCGGGAAGATCGACACGGCGAAACTCGCCGAGAGCTTCAGGACGATTACCGACACGTTCAAGGAGTCCCCGCCGAACGTCCGCAACGCGGCGACCGGCCTCGCCGCACTGTCGAGATCCGTGTCCGAACGCGACGCGCAGCTCGCCGAACTGCTCAAGGGCAGCAAACAGCTCACCAAGACCCTCGACGGGAAGAAGAGCAGCTTCGAACTGCTGCTCGCGGACGGCAACGACCTCCTCGGCGAGATCAGGTCGAGACGCGACGCCATCCACGCGCTGCTCACCGGCACCAAGAGCCTCGGCATCCAGCTCGGCGGAGTCGTCCAGGACAACAAGCGGCAGCTCAAACCGACCCTCGACGCGCTCGGCAAGGTCACCGCCGTCCTGCTGAAGAACCGGGAGAAGCTCGACCGGACCCTCGCCCTCGCCGGGCCGTACTACCGGCTCGTCGGCAACACCCTCGGCAACGGCCGCTGGTTCGACACCTACGTCTGCGGCCTCGTCCCCAAGAACTACCTGCCCGCCGGCACACCGCCGGCCACCGGCTGCATGCCCCCGAAGCCGACCGCGAAGGGCGGAGGATCATGAACCTCAAGCGCATCGTGGGCATCGGCGCGGGCCTGGCGGTCGTCGCCGTCGCCGGGACGTCCGGGGCGATGGCCCTCAAGGAGTCCGGAACCACCCGGATCACCGCCTACTTCGACCGGGCCACCGGCGTCTACGAAGGATCCGACCTGCGCGTCCTCGGAGTGAAGGTCGGCACCGTGGACACCGTGCGGCCCGAGGGCGACAAGGTGAAAGTCACCCTGCTGCTCAACGAGGACGTCGACGTTCCGAAGGACGCGCACGCCGTCGTGGTGGCACCGAGCGTCGTCGCCGACCGCTACATCCAGCTCGCCCCCGCGTACACCGGCGGCGAACGGATGAAGGACGGCGCGGTGCTGCCCGCCGAGAGGAACGCGATGCCCCTCGAGGTGGACCAATTGTACGCGTCGATCACCGAACTCAGCACGGCCCTCGGTCCCGAGGGTGCCAACGCCGACGGCGCGCTCGCCGGCCTCCTCGACACCGGCGCGGCCAACCTCGACGGCAACGGCAAGGCCATCGGCGACTCCATCGAGCAGTTCGGCAAGGCCGCCAAGACCCTCGACGGCAGCAGCGGCGACCTGTTCGCCACCCTGTCCTACCTCCAGTCCTTCACCGCCATGCTGAAGAAGAACGACGGCAACGTCGCCAAGGCCGAGAAACAACTGGCCTCCGTCACCGGGTTCCTGGCCGACGACAAGGAGAATCTGGGCGCCGCGCTCAAGGAACTCGGCACGGCGCTCGGCCAGGTCAAGGGCTTCATCCAGGACAACCGCGGCAGCCTCAAGAAGAACGTCGACGCGCTCGTACCGCTGACCCGGACCCTGGTCGACCAGCGGGCGTCCCTCGCCGAGGCCATGGACACCGCCCCGCTCGCCGCCGGCAACGCGCTGAACGCGTACGACCCGGTGAACCGCACCCTCAACGGCCGCGCCGACATCAACGAACTCAGCTACGGACCCGAGATCACCGTCCCGCCCGACACCGTGTCCACGGCCGGACTCGTGCCGGTGGACGGTTCACGGCGAAAGGCGCTCCCGGCCCTGCCGCTGCCGCCGGTCGGCACGGTCTACGGCACCCCCGAGAACAGGAAGGGGGAGTCACGTTGAACCGCCCCCGAACCGTCCCGGCCGGCACGACCGCCCGCCCCGCCGCCGCACGGACCCGCCGGCGCGGCGCCGCCGCCCTCGCGCTGACACTCGGACTCACCCTGTCGGCAGCCGGCTGCTCCGTGCCCGAGTTCTCCGGCATCGAGCAACTGCCCCTGCCAGGCGGGGCCGACCTCGGCAGCGACCCGTACGAGATCACCGCCGAGTTCGCCGATGTGCTCAGCCTCGTCCCCCAGTCGTCGGTGAAGGTGAACGACGTCGCCGTCGGCCGCGTCACCAGGATCACGCTCAACCGGGACGACTGGTCCGCGAAGGTCACCATGCGGGTCGCCGGAGACGTGAAGCTGCCCGCCAACGCCTACGCCCACCTGGAACAGTCCAGCCTCCTCGGCGAGAAGTACATCCAGCTCACCCCGCCCCCCAAGGCCGCGGCCGCACAGGGCACCCTCGCCGACGGCGCTGCCATCCCGATGAGCCGCACCAACCGCAACCCCGAGGTGGAAGAGGTCTTCGGCGCGCTGTCGCTGCTGCTCAACGGCGGCGGCGTCAACCAGATCAAGACCATCGCCACCGAGCTCAACAAGGCGATCGGCGGCCGTGAACCGAAGGTCCGCTCCCTGCTGAAGCGACTCGACACGCTCGTCACCAGCCTCGACGACAACAAGGAGAACATCACCGCCGCCCTCGACGGGGTCAACCGGCTCGCCGCCACCCTCGCCACCCGCAAGCAGCAGGTCGGCACCGTCCTCACCGGGCTGAGCCCGGGACTGAAGGTGCTGGAGGAACAACGCGGTTCGCTGCTCACGATGCTGCGGGCGCTGGGCACCCTGTCCACCGTCGCCGTCGACACGATCGACAAGTCCAAGGCCGACACCATCGCGAGCCTGAAGGCCCTCGCGCCGACCCTCAAGGCGCTCGCCGACTCCGGCCAGGACCTGCCGGACTCCCTTCAGGTGCTGCTCACCTATCCGTTCACCGACGAGGTGCTGCGCGGGGTGAAGGGCGACTACCTCAACGTCTACCTCGACGTGACGGCCGCCCCCGGCACGACGATCATCCCCGAGTTCGTCCCCGACGACGAGGCACCGGCCGCCGCGCGGGCCAGGGGCACCACGCCCCTGCCGCTCCCCGCCGTCACAGGCACCACCGGCCGGGACGGAGGGAACCGCTGATGCTCACGACCGCGATCCGCCTCAAGAACCTCGCGTTCCTGGTCATCGCCGTCCTGGTCCTGGGCTTCGTCGGCGTCCGCTACGCCGACCTCGGCCACCTCGCCGGCATGCGCGACGACTACACCGTCAAGGTCGAACTGGCCCAGACCGGCGGCTTGTTCACCCACTCCAATGTGACCTACCGGGGAGTGTCCGTCGGACGGGTCGGCGACATCGAGCTCACGCAGGACGGCGTGGAGGCCGAGCTGCGGATCAAGGACGACGCCCCGCGCATCCCCGCCGACCTCGAAGCAGTGGTCGCCAACCTCTCCGCCGTGGGCGAGCAGTACATCGACCTGCGGCCGGCCGGCGACGACGCCCCCTACCTGGAGGACGGCTCGGTCATCGCCCGCGCCTCCACCCGCCTGCCCGCACCCGTCACCGACGTCCTCACCGGCGTCGACGACCTCGCCTCGTCTGTCGACCTGGAATCCCTGCGCACCGTCGTCGACGAGTTCGGCACGGCACTGAACGGCCGCGGCGACGACCTCCAGGTGCTGCTCGACAACGGCAACGAGTTCGTCCTCGCCGCCGACGAGGCACTGCCCGTCAACACCCGGCTGATGATCGAAGGGGAGACCGTACTGCGCACCCAGATCGAACACGGCAGGGCACTCAAGGACTTCGCGGGCGGCGCCAGGGAACTCGCGGCCCAACTGAAGGACTCGGACACCGACCTGCGCGAACTCATCGCCGCCGCACCCGGCGCCGCGGGACAGATCAGCGGGCTGCTCCGCGACCTCGACCCGGCCTTCGGCGTCGTCGTGGCCAACCTCCTCACCACCTCCGAGGTCGCCGTCACCCGGCGACACGGAATCGAGGAACTCCTGGTGAAACTGCCGGCGGTCGCCGCCGCGGGAGCCACCGCCGTCACAGGCAAGGGAGCACGGTTCGGCATGTCGGTCACCTTCTTCGAACCGCTGCCGTGCACCGACGGATACGGCTCCACCGTCTACCGCAACGGCCTCGACACCTCGCCCGCCACCACCAACACCGCCGCACGCTGCACCTCCCCGCCGAGCAGCGGCAAGAACGTCCGCGGCAGCGCGAACGCGCCCACCGGCGGCCCGGTGCCCGACCCCGCACGGCCCGGCGCCGCGTCCTCGGCGTCCGGTACGGGCACCGGCGACGGCGACAGACGGGCGACGCAGCCCGGGGCGCTCGGCCTGCCGCCGGTGACCGGCTCTGCCTCCGGCATGAGCGGGCTGCTGGGACTGGAGGTCGCGCCATGAGGAAAGTCGGAGCGGGGCTCGCCGCCCGGGCAGCCGTCGTACTGTCCCTGCTGTTCTGCGCGTTCGGCGGCTGGAGCTGTGCACAGGCCGACGGCGACGAGTCGCTGGCCTTCGCCGCCTCCCGCGACGCGGCCCTCGCCGAAGGGAAGCGGCACGTCGAGACCCTCACCGGCTTCGACGGCCGGAAGCCCGAAGCGGGGCTCCGCCGGTGGCTGGACGCCTCCACCGGACCGCTGCGCGAGGAACTGCGAGAGGCGAAGACCAAGGAGGGCCGGACCGCGCGTGCCCGGATCACGGACGCGGCCCTGATCACGCTGGACGACCGGACCGGTACCGCCGAACTGATCGCCACCGTCGAGGTGGAGACCGACACGGCCGGCGGCGGGACGCCGAACACCGAACGCAAGCGGCTGGAAGCCACCCTCGCCCGTACCGCCGACGGCTGGAAGGTCCGGTCCCTGGCAGCGGTCCCGGTCGGAGGGGTGTGACATGCGAGGCGACGAGGCGGGAGCGGTCATGAGCACCGGCGAGGACGTCACCACGGCGGTGCCCGGGCCGAGCCACCGGCCCGCGCGGACCGGTGAACCCCCGGCCGGGCCGTCCGACGCCCGCCCGGCCGGGCGCCGCCGATGGC
>NZ_JBSGZJ010000153.1:0-14456 GCF_053610925.1 Streptomyces sp. NPDC054847
GCACCAGGGCGTGCAGCCGGTCCCGGCTGTGCCGGACCCGGTCGATCAGCCCCGCCCGGTGCAGCGCCTCCAGGGGCCGGGTGGCCGCCGCCGCGGCGGTGGACCGCAGTGCCGCCGCGGCGGCCGCGCCGAGCGACGCCCGCCCGGCCAGCGCCAGCCGCCGCAGCAGCCGCCGTACGGTGTCCGGCTGGTCGGTGTAGCGCAGCCGCAGCGCCCGCTCGACCGGATCCAGCGGCCCCAGGGCCCGGAGGTCGGCGGCCAGACGGTCCGCGGAACGCTCGCCCAGCGAAGAGCCCGCCGCCCGCAGCGCCAGCGGCAGTCCGCCGCACAGCTCGCGGACCTCGTCCGTGGACCGGACGTCGTACGGCCCCGGTGCGGGCCCCGCCGCCGCGGACCGCAGCAGCTCCTCCGCGCCCGCCGCGTCCAGCGCCTCCACCGGCAACTGGTGCACCCGGGCCGGGATGTCGTCGGGCAGGTCGAGCGGCGCGCGGGCCGTCACCAGCACCAGACTGTCCGACCGCTCCGGCAGCAGCGTGCGCACCTGGTCCGGGTCGCTCGCGTCGTCGAGCACCACCGTCACCGGCAGCCCGGTCAGATACTGGTGGTACAGCTCGCTCAGCCTCCGCACCTGCTGCTCCGCGGAGGCGCGTTCACGGAAGAGCAGTTGCTCGCGCGGCGCACCGAGCCGGTTCAGCAGGTGCAGCAGCGCGTCACGGGTCGGCAGCGGCTGCTCGCCGTCGCCCCGGAGGTCGACCACGCACGCGCCACGGAACAGGTCCCCCAGATGGTGGGCGGCGCGCACCGCGAGCGTCGTGCGTCCCGAGCCCGGATCACCGTGGAGTACCACCACCACCGGAAGGGTCTGCGTCGCCGCGCGGGCCGCGTGCACCCACTGGGTGATCTGCGCCATCTGCGAGCGGCGCCCGGCGAACGGGCCCCCTGCATCGGGCAGATGACCGAACGACTGCTCCAGCACGGACCTGCGCCGTGCCGCCGCCGACCGGTCGGCGCCGCGCAACTGCGGCACGACGGAAGCCTTCTTCGCGGGCCGGGCCGACGCGGCCAGCATCCGCTGCTGGTCCAGGAACGGGCGGATGCCCCGTACCTCCAGCGCCGTCAGCCACTGAAGCCGCAGCTGCTCCACGCCGCCGGGCTGCGAGAGTGCTCCCGCCCTGCGGTGGGCCGCGGGCCAGTGCGCGGCGGTCACTTTGGCGACGGTGGTCGCCGCCCCGGCGACGGCCACGACGGCACCGGCCCCGAGCGCGGTGCCCGTCGCCGTGCCGAGGGCCACGTCGGCGCCGATCGCGGCGACGGCGGCGACGGCGGTGACCAGCACCGGAGCGCCCAGCGTCTCGCGGCTGAAGCGCTGCGACAGCGGCTGCTGCCCGGCTTCGGCCTCGGTGAGCGCCTGTTCGTAGGCCGCGTACTCCTCGCTCGCGCCGGCCGCCATCGAGTCGAGGGCGGCACGCCCTCGCGCGAGCAGCGTCCCGGCGTCCGAGCTGCCGCCCGAGCGCCGCACCTCCTCCTCCACCGCTCGTGCCAACAGCCGTTCCGCTTCAGCCCGGTGGCCGTCCCGCATGTGCGTCCCCCTAGAAGACCCGGATTCCGTGTCGCTACCCATCTATCGGCCCGTCAAGTGTCGTCGCCGTGGGGAGGAAGTGCGAGGGGTTCCGGCGGCGGAGGGGGTGAGCGGTGCCAGACTGGCAGCTCTTCCGGGATTCCGGGATTTCGGGGTCCGGACCGTGCGAAGGGGACCGGGATGAGTCTGGTGATCGAGAGCCGGACGTCGGAGCTGCCGTACATCGAGCGGGTGTGGCGCAGCCGGAGCGACGACGTCGCCCGGATGATGTCGGTCGCGACGGCCCACTGGGAGCTGGTGTTCTGGGAGCACCAGGGCCGGACACAGGCCGCCGTGCTGGGCCCGGAGCCGAGGGCGTCCCAGGCGCCGGTGCCGGACGACGCGGTCTTCTTCGGGATCAGTTTCGCGCTGGGCACCTCGATGCCGCACCTTCCCGTGAGCAGCCTGGTGGGCGGCAACGCGGAGATCCCCGACGTGACGCGGCGGTCGCTGTGGCTGAAGGGCTCGGCCTGGCACGTGCCGGACTACGACAACGCGGAGGCGTTCGTCCTGCGGATGGTGCGGGAGGGGATCGTGGACCGGGACCCGATCGTGCCCGCTGTGCTCGGCGGCGCCCGCCCGGACGTCTCCGACCGCACCCTGCAGCGGCGTTTCGTCGCGGCGACGGGCCTGACACAGGGCGCCGTCCGGCAGATCCAGCGCGCACGGCAGGCCGCGGTACTGGTCCAGGAGGGGGTGTCGGCCCAGGACGTCGTCCACCGGCTGGGGTACTTCGACCAGCCGCACCTGGCGCGGTCCTTGAGCCGGTACATCGGCCGGAGCGCCACTCGGCTGAGTGTCCCGGACCACGCGGAGCCGCTGTCGCTTCTGTACAAGACCTGAGCTGCGGCCGCGCCTAGTGTTCATGACGTGGCCGAAGGGGTCGGCCCGTCCCGGCCGGAGCGCCGTCAGGGCCGGGACGGACGGCGGACCCCGCACTCATCATGGAGGAATCATGCGCAAGGTTGTCTCGGGTCTGTTCATCTCGCTCGACGGTGTCGCACAGGCCCCCAACGAGTGGCAGTTCGCGTTCGACGAGGAGATGGGCGCGGCGATGGCCAACACGCTGGAGACGGCCGACACGATCCTGCTGGGCCGGGTGACGTTCACCGAATGGGCCGGGTACTGGCCCACCGTGACCAGCGGCGAGGACGCCGGCTTCGCCAAGTGGATCAACGAATCGCCGAAGTACGTGTTCTCCTCGACGCTGGACGGCGTCGACGACTGGGCGAACAGCACGCTGGTCAAGGGCGATCTCGCGGCCGCGGTCAATGAACTCAAGTCGGGCGAGGGCAAGGACATCACCGTCGCCGGCAGCCCGACGCTGGTGCGCTCGCTGCTGGAGCAGGACCTGCTGGACGAGCTGGTCCTGCTGATCCACCCGGTGGTGGCCGGAGAGGGGCGCAAGAAGCTGTTCGCCGACGACGCCGCGATGAAGAAGCTGGAGCTGGTGAGCGCGGAGCCGACCAGCAGCGGCGTGATCATCGCGACCTACCGACCGGTGCGCTGACCGGCGCGAGCCAGGCGGCTCCGCCGGCGGGCGCTCAGAGCACGTCGAGGTCGACCTCGACGGCGAAGGGCGCCACGGCCTTCACCACGCCGGTGAACACGTCCCCGTCCCGGTAGACGCGGGCTGCCGGATCCAGGACGTACGTGTAGACGAGAGGGACGCCCGTCGCCGCCTGCTCCACACGCCAGTAGAACGGAATGCCGGCCCTGGCGTACTGGTCGGTCTTCACGACACGGTCCGTCGTCTCCGAACCCGGCGACACGACTTCGACGACCAGCAGCACGTGTTCCGGCCGGGCGGGCGTGATGTCGATGGCGTCCGCCCGGTAGACGGTCACGTCGGGTCTGCGGTTCGAGAGCGGCACGTCCTGGAGGCGTACGTCGAAGTCGGTGTCGGCGTTCCACTCCGGGCCGGCCGCCGCGTCGAGGGCGTTCGCAAGGATTCGCGCCAACCGATTGTGCCGTTCGGACGCGCTGGCGCTCACGACGATCATCCCGTCCACGATCTCGATGCCCGAGCACTGCTCCTCGCTCCAGGAGTCGTACTGGTCGGCGGTCACCTGGTCATGCATCCACCCGGGGGCGATCATCTCCGCGTCCATGGAAGGACCTCCCTGATCCGGCTCGACGGGGTGAGGCCGTACCCGGCTCTGGGTAGTCCCGCGATGCCGTTCCGCAGCCCGCACGGCGCGGGCGGGCAGGGGCGACACGGGGGCCCCTTCACGCCGCCGCACCGATCGCGTGGGGCGTGGGCTCGCAGGCGCGGCAACGGCCGGGTCCGGGCGCGCGGAAGGCCCGGTCGCAGTCGTCGCAGTTCTGGAGGGGGTCCGGGCGCGGCGCCGCCGCCGGGAGCGGTGGTGGGAGGAGGGTCGTGAGGCGGTGGGCGATCAGGCCCGCCGGGCGGAAGATCGGCCCGTCCGGAAGGGCGGCGGTGAGCGTGCGGTGGACGGCCTGGGGGTCGATGCCGCGCCCCAGCCAGCTGTCCACCACCGGCGCGAGGCGACGGATGTCCGGCACGGAGAGCAGCAGGCGGGAGTCGGTGGCGCGCAGCCCAGCAAGCAGGCGGTGGGCCGCCGGGCTCACCGGTTCGGGCACCGACGCCGTCGGCACGGGCGCGGGTGGGGCAGAGACCCGGGCGGGCACCGGCGCCGGGTCCGGGGTCGACGCCGAGAGCGGCTCCGGGACCGGCTCCGGCCGGGCGGGCGCGTCGTGGGTCGGCGCCCGGTCCCGCATCGCGGGCGGGTTGTTGTACGAGACCGTGACCGTCACCAGTGCGCCGGACGGGAGCCGGACGCGGATCCGGGCGATGTAGCCCTCCGCCTCCAGCTCGTTGAAGGCGTCGCCGATGCGCTTCTCGCTCTCGGGGAAACGCTGGGCGAGGGCCCGGATCGAGATGACGGTTCCGGCCTTGAGGGACTGGACGTGGGTGGCCAGTCCGATGGCCGTGAGGGACAGGTTCTCGTGCTGTGCGAGGTGGTTCCCGACCACGGTGAAGCGCTCCGGATGGCGGACGTTGATGTGCCGGACACCGGAGGTGGGAACGAGGGACAGGGCGCGCGGGAGCGCGTTAAGCTGCGGATCAGCCATCGGGAAGGCTCGACTTCCTGGGTGGTGAGGCCCTCGATCGGGATGCCCGTCCCGGCCGGGGGCCGTTGCGTTTGTGAGGTTGTGTGCCGAGCGTGCACCGCCAACGGGCATATGCGCCAGCCCGGTTGCCCTCAATCACCCGCGCGGGTGACATCGGGGGTGGGGGGTGGGTAGGGAGGGTTCTTTCCCCGGTTCTTTACTCCTTGACCTCGCAGGAGACCGGGTCGCGCTCCACCGCGACGCGACAGCCCTGTTCCGGTTCAACCGGGGCGAGTTGGCCCAATTCTGCCCAGACCGTCTTGCGGGGCACGGGACCCTCCGTGACACCCCACCGGTCCGCCGGCGCCGCTACGAGCAGCAGTCCGCGCCCGGACTCCGCGCGCGGGGCGGGCGCGGCGGCGACGCGCAGCCGTTCACCGCGGACATCCGTCACCTCGATCCGTACGGTGCCGTCGGCGGCCAGGGTCAGGCTCATGCGGAAGTCCCGTCCCGGGAAGCGCTCGTGGGTGATCGCGTCGGCGGCCGGCTCGGCGACGATCTGGGCGGCCGACTCGTACGGCCGCCCCCAGTCCGTGAGATGCGCGACGGCCGGCCGCCGGGCGAGGCGTGCGCCTCGACGGGTGGCGGACAGCATCACGGTGACGTGTCGGACGGGAAGGACACGTCACTGCCCGCCCTCACCCTCGGCCGGGACGCGTGGACCGCCTTCGTCGCGCGTACCGGCGGGCGCTGATCTTCCGGGCCGGGCGGCAGGGACGACACCGGCGCCCTGACCGGACCGCCGGCGGTGACGGCCGCCGCCACGCCCCCGCGGTGCCACTCCGCGTCCCCGGTCGCCGTGCGCAAGGATGGAGGTATGGCGAACCGACTTGCGCAGGCCACGTCCCCCTACCTCCTCCAGCACGCCGACAACCCCGTCGACTGGTGGCAGTGGGAGCCCGCTGCCTTCGAAGAGGCGAGGCGGCGCGGCGTGCCGGTCTTCCTGAGCGTCGGGTACAGCAGTTGCCACTGGTGCCATGTCCTCGCGCACGAGAGCTTCGAGGACGCGCGGACCGCCGCGTACATGAACGAGCACTTCGTCAACATCAAGGTCGACCGCGAGGAGCGGCCGGACGTCGACGCCGTCTACATGGAGGCCGTGCAGGCCGCGACCGGGCAGGGCGGCTGGCCGATGTCCGTGTGGATGACGCCCGACGGGGAGCCGTTCTACTTCGGGACCTACTTCCCGCCCGAGCCCCGCCACGGCATGCCGTCCTTCCGGCAGGTGCTGGAGGGCGTCAGCGACGCCTGGACCGGGCGACGGGACGAGGTCGGGGAGGTCGCGCAGCGGATCGCCTCCGATCTGGCCGGGCGGTCGCTGGTGGTCGGCGGCGACGGGGTGCCCGGCGAGGAGGAACTGGCACACGCGCTGCTCGGACTGACACGGGACTACGACGAGCGGCACGGCGGCTTCGGCGGCGCGCCGAAGTTCCCGCCGTCGATGGTCCTGGAGTTCCTGCTGCGGCACCACGCGCGCACGGGCGGCGAGGGTGCGCTGCAGATGGCTGCCGACACCTGCGAGGCGATGGCCCGCGGCGGCATCTACGACCAGCTCGGCGGCGGGTTCGCCCGCTACTCGGTGGACCGCGAGTGGGTCGTCCCGCACTTCGAGAAGATGCTGTACGACAACGCCCTGCTGTGCCGGGTGTACGCCCACCTGTGGCGTGCCACGGGCAGCGATCTGGCCAAGCGGGTCGCGCTGGAGACCGCCGACTTCCTGGTGCGCGAGCTGCGGACGTCGGAGGGCGGCTTCGCCTCCGCGCTGGACGCGGACAGTGACACGGCGGACGGCGGTCACGCCGAGGGCGCTTTCTACGTGTGGACACCCGCGGAGCTGCGCGAGGTGCTCGGCGACGAGGACGGGGCACGGGCGGCGGAGCTCTTCGCGGTGACCGAGGAGGGCACCTTCGAGGAGGGTTCGTCGGTGCTGCGACTGCCGGTCGGCGAACCGGACGCGGACCTGCGCGCCCGGCTCCTCGCGGCCCGTGAGGAGCGGCCGCGCCCGGGGCGCGACGACAAGGTGGTGGCCGCCTGGAACGGGCTCGCGATCGCCGCGCTCGCCGAGACCGGCGCCTTCTTCGGCCGGCCGGACCTCGTCGAGCGCGCCACGGAGGCCGCGGACCTGCTGGTGCGGGTGCACATGGACTTCGAGGCGGGTGGCGTCCGCCTGCACCGCACGTCCAAGGACGGCACGGCCGGGGCGAACGCCGGTGTGCTGGAGGACTACGCGGACGTCGCGGAGGGCTTCCTGGCGCTCGCGGCGGTCGGCGGCGAGGGCAGCTGGCTGGAGTTCGCGGGCTTCCTGCTGGACATGGTCATGGACCGGTTCACGGGAGAGGGCGGCCAGCTGTACGACACCGCCCACGACGCGGAGCCCCTGATCCGCCGCCCGCAGGACCCCACGGACAACGCCGCTCCCTCGGGCTGGTCGGCGGCGGCCGGCGCGCTGCTGACGTACGCCGCGCACACCGGCTCGGAGGCCCATCGCACCGCCACGGAGGGGGCGCTGGGTGTGGTGAAGGGGCTCGGTCCGCGTGCCCCGCGGTTCGTCGGCTGGGGTCTCGCCGTCGCGGAGGCGCTGCTGGACGGACCGCGTGAGGTGGCGGTCGTCGGCCCCCAGGGCGACCCGGCGACGCGGGAGCTGCATCTGACGGCACTGATGGGTACGGCGCCGGGGGCGGCGGTCGCGGTGGGGGAGCCGGACAGCGACGAGTTTCCGTTGCTGCGGGACCGTCCTTTGGTGAACAGCAGTTCGGCCGCTTACGTCTGCCGTGGTTTCGTGTGCGATTCACCGACCACAAACGCAACAGAACTTGCCCGGAAACTCACCGACTGAGACGAGAACAGCTGAATTTAACCGTCAGGCCCCGGAACGAAATCCTCCGCCTCTATTGTCCTGAACGCAGATGAGTTGGCGCGCGTACTGGGGAGTGACGTGCGTGGGGGAAGTACGTGCTGACGGCCAGGGGGGTCCTGCCGCGGCACAGTGGCAGGGGGGCCTTTCATGCTCATATCGCTGTTCATTGCTGCCATTTCGGTGGCGCTCTTCTGGATGGCGGCGTTCACGCTGTGGTGGCAGATGCACGCCTGGCGTACGCCGGAGACTCTCGCGGCGACACGGTTCGACCGGCCCCACGGAGGGGTCGGTCTCTCCTTCTCGCTGCTGCTGCCGGCCCGCCACGAGCAGGCGGTGCTGGAGCACACCATCGAGCGGCTGCTGGAGTCCAGCCACTCCAACTTCGAGATCATCGTGATCGTCGGACACGACGACCCGGAGACCGCAGCGGTCGCCGAACGCGCCGCGGCCCGCGATCCCGTACGGGTGCGGGTCATCACCGACACGCACGAGACCAAGAACAAACCGAAGGCGCTCAACACGGCACTGCCGCACTGCCGTGGCGACATCGTCGGGGTGTTCGACGCCGAGGACCAGGTCCACCCGGAGCTGCTGGCCCACGTCGACCACGCCTTCACCTCCACCGGCGCGGACGTGGTGCAGGGCGGGGTGCAGCTGATCAACTTCCACTCCAGCTGGTACAGCCTGCGCAACTGCCTGGAGTACTTCTTCTGGTTCCGCAGCAGGCTCCACCTGCACGCGCAGAAGGGCTTCATCCCGCTCGGCGGCAACACCGTCTTCGTACGCACCCCGGTGCTGCGCGAGGCCGGCGGCTGGGATCCGAACTGCCTCGCGGAGGACTGCGACCTGGGCGTGCGGCTGTCGTCCGTCGGCAAGAAGGTCGTCGTCGCGTACGACAGCGACATGGTCACCCGGGAGGAGACCCCGGGCACTTTGATGAGCCTGCTCAAGCAGCGCACCCGCTGGAACCAGGGGTTCCTTCAGGTCTATCGGAAGAAGGACTGGAAGCAACTGCCCGGACGCGGGCAGCGCATGCTGGCCCGCTACACCCTGATGACGCCGTTCCTCCAGGCGTACTCGGGCGTCGTCATCCCGGTCAACGTCGCGATCGCGCTCTTCCTCGACGTCCCGGTGGGGGTCGCCATCGTGACCTTCCTGCCGCTGATCACGGCGATGGTCACCTTCGTCTTCGAGATCGTCGGACTGCACGACTTCGGCAAGCAGTACGGCCTGCGGGTCCGTGCGATCCACTACGTCAAGCTCGTCGTCGGCGGCCCCTTCTACCAGGTCCTCCTCGCCGGCGCCGCCGTGCGCGCGGTCTGGCGGGAGCAGCGCGGCCGTAACGAGTGGGAGCTCACCAGCCATGTCGGCGCGCACCTCACCGAGGTGTCCGGGACCAGAGAGGACGCCCGCCGATGACGACCACACTGCCTCCGGCCCCTGAAGCCACCGAGCCGGTATCCGCCGTACCCGCGAGGGCGACGGCCACCACCGCCGCGCCCGCGCACGTCCGCCCGGTCGTACGGTTCCGCAGATCGCGGCCCGACCTGCTGCTGTGCGGCGCGCTGCTGTGCGTGATCCTGCTCGTCCAGGGCTGGAACATCACCCAGTTCCCGACGCTCAGCGACGACGAGGGCACCTACCTCGCCCAGGCGTGGGCGGTCCAGCAGGGCGAAGGGCTCGCCCACTACACGTACTGGTACGACCATCCGCCGCTCGGCTGGATCCAGATAGCGTTCCTGACCTGGATACCCTCGCTGATCGCCCCCGAGACGATGAGCGTCGCCTCCATGCGGTTCGCGATGCTGGCGGTCAGCGCGGCGTGCGCGGTGCTGCTGTACGTGCTGGCGCGCCGGCTGTTCCTGCCGCGATGGGCGGCCGGGCTGGCGATGGCCCTCTTCGGTCTCTCGCCGCTGTCCGTCGTGCTGCAGCGCGAGATCTTCCTCGACAACATCGCCGTGATGTGGATGCTGCTGGCGTTCTGCCTGGCCGCGTCGCCCAGCCGGCACCTGTGGCACCACTTCGCCGCGGGGCTCACCGCCGCCGTCTCCGTGCTGACCAAGGAGACCATGCTGGTCGTGCTGCCCGCGCTGCTGGTGACGATGTGGCGGCACAGTCACCGCGACACCCGTAAGTTCGCGGTGACCGGAGCGATCACGGCCTGCGCGCTGATAGGCCTGTCGTATCCGCTGTACGCGCTGCTGAACAGCGAACTGTTCCCCGGCCCCGGCCATGTGTCGCTGATCGACGGCATCACCTACCAGATGAGCCGGCCCGGCTCCGGGTTCATCCTCGACGAGGGCACCGGCTCCCACGGGGTCCTCACCTCCTGGCTCTACTACGACACCGTGCTGCCACTGGGCGGACTGGCCGGCGCAGCGCTGCTGCTCCTCACGGTCCGCTGGTCGGTCACGGCACGGGCACTCGCCGGCCCGGCGCTGGTGGTGGCGATCCTCGCGGTCGTCGCGATGCGGCCCTCGGGCTATCTCCCGGCGATGTACGTGATCCAGGCGCTGCCGTTCCTCGCGCTGGTGCTGGCGGCAGCGGCGGCCAGCGTGGCCCACGCCGTGCTCCGCCGCGGCAGCCCTGGCGCGGCGCCCGCCCGGCCCGGCCTGTCCACGCCGCTCGCCCGGGCGCGCGCCGCCCGCCTCACCGCGGCGACCCTGCTGGCCGTGGCGGCGGCCGGGTACGTCGCTCCACGCTGGTACGACGGCAACCGGGCCGCGCTCACCGTCGACGCCAACGCCCCTTACCGCGCCGCGGCCGCGTGGATGCAGAACGAGGTCGACGACCCGGCCGGCACCCGCGTGCTCGTCGACGACGCCCTCTGGCTGGATCTCGTGCACGACGGTTTCGAGCCCGGCACCGGGGCGATCTGGTTCTACAAGGCGGACCTCGACCCGGCGGTGGCGAAGACGATGCCGCGCGGCTGGCGCGACCTCGACTACGTCGTGTCGTCACCGACCGTACGGCGTGACGCCGTCGACCTGCCCAACGTCAAGTCCGCCCTCGAACACTCGACGCCGGTCGCCGTCTTCGGCACGGGCGAGGACCGTATCGAGATCCGCAGGATCGCTGGAGGCGAACTGTGACCACCCCCCGTACGGGCGCCGAGGAACTCGGTGATCCGGAGCTGAGTGCTACCCAGGTCGCCGAACCCGGCGCCGTCACCATCGTCGTCCCCACCTACAACGAGTCCGGCAACATCCGTGAACTGCTGCGCAGACTCACCGACTCGGTGCCGTCCCGGCTGCCCTGCGAGGTGCTGTTCGTCGACGACTCGACCGACGACACCCCGGACGTGATCCGCAGCGCCGCGCAGGACTGCCCGTTCCCGGTCGGCGTGCTGCACCGGGACACTCCGGACGGCGGGCTCGGCGGGGCCGTCGTCGAAGGCATGCGGAGGGCGGGTTCCGACTGGATCGTCGTCATGGACGCCGACCTCCAGCATCCCCCCGCCCTGGTACCGGACCTGGTCGCGGCGGGCGAACGGGCGGGCGCGGACCTGGTCGTCGCCAGCCGCTACATCCGCGGCGGCAGCCGCGAGGGCCTTGCCGGCGGTTACCGTATCGCCGTCTCGCGCGGCGCGACGTGGCTGACCAAGGCACTGTTCCCGCGGCGGCTGCGCGGCATCAGCGATCCGATGAGCGGTTTCTTCGCGATCCGGCGCAGTGTGGTGACGGCCGACGCGCTGAAGCCGCTCGGCTACAAGATCCTTCTGGAACTGGCGGTGCGCTGCCGCCCGGAGACGGTCGCCGAGGTGCCGTTCGTCTTCCAGGACCGGTTCGCCGGCGAGTCGAAGTCGACGGCGAAGGAGGGCATGCGGTTCCTCGGTCATCTCAGCGGGCTGCGCACCGCCTCCGCGATGGCCAGGATGGTCGCGTTCGGTCTGATCGGGCTGACCGGCTTCGTACCGAACCTCCTGGCGCTGCATCTGCTGACCGGCGCCGGCATGCACTACCTGCCGGCCGAGGTCGTGGCCAACCAGTTCGGTGTGGCCTGGAACTTCCTGCTCATCGAGGTGCTGCTGTTCCGCGACCGCAGACGCCACCGGCATTGGGCGGACCGGGCCGGCCGCTTCGCGCTGCTGGCCAACGCCGACCTGCTGCTGCGGATCCCGCTGATCGCGCTGTTCGTGTCCTGGCTGGACATGGCGGTGCTCCCGGCGACGGCGCTCGCGCTGCTGACCACGTTCGTCGTGCGATTCGCCGCGACGGAGACGCTGGTCTATCTGCCGCGCAGGAAGAGCGCTCCGCAGGCCGTCCGGCCGGACGCGCGGGTCGCCGGCTCCTGAACCGCCCCACCGTCATCACCCGGAAGAGAGCCGCACGAAGGGAACCCGCTCATGCCGCCACCGCTCCGGATCTCCCGCCGACGCAGACGCAGGACCGCCCTGCTCGCCGTCGGCGCCATGACCACGGCGCTGTTGATGTCCGTCCCGCAGACGGCCCAGGCCGGTCCGCCCAACCTGGTCTCCAACCCGGGCTTCGAGACGGCGGGCACGGGTGACATGCCCGCCTGCTGGTCCAAGTCCGGCTGGGGGGACAACGACTTCACGTTCGAGACGGTCGCCGACGCCCACTCCGGCACCAAGGCGATGAAGGTCTCGCTGACCCGCCGTGTCGACGGCGACCGCAAGGCCCTGATCACCGAGACAACGGCCTGCGCGCCGCGGGTGACGCCGGACCGGCAGTACGACCTCTCGCTCTGGTACAAGTCGACCACCCCGGACGCCTCCGTCACGCTCTTCCGGCACGACACCACGGCCGGCTGGCAGTACTGGACGGACCTGAAGACCCTCGGGATGAGCGCCGGTTACCAGCGCACCGAGGTCCGCACCCCCGCCGTCCCGCCCGGCACCGACCGGATCGCGTGGGGCGTGTCCGTGTACGGCACGGGCTCGGTCACCACCGACGACTACGTGATGGAGGAGGTGTCGGTCCCGGCTCCGGAGCCCACCTGCACCGGAACGCCGCAGGAGTGCCTCAAGGGCCGCTGGGACGTCCTTCCGGTGCAGAACCCGGTGCGCTCCATGCACTCGGTGGTCATGCACAACGGCAAGGTCCTCGTCATCGCCGGTTCGGGGAACGACCAGGCACTCTTCGAGGCGGGCACCTTCACCTCGGCCGTCTACGATCCGGCGACCGGTACGTTCAAGACGATTCCCACGCCGGTCGACATGTTTTGCGCGGGCCATGTGCAGCTCCAGGACGGCAAGATCCTGATCATGTCGGGCAACAAGGGCTATCCCTCCGCGGACGGCTCGATCGGCTATCAGGGCCTGAAGGACTCGTTCGTCTTCGACCCGGAGACCGAGACCTACACACGCACCAACGACATGAACGGCGGCCACTGGTACCCGTCGGCGACCATCCTCGGCAACGGTGACGTCATCTCCTTCGGTGGCCTGAAGGAGGACTCGACCGGCAATGTGACCGCGGAGAAGTTCTCCGCCGCCCAGAACAAGTGGCTCCCGATGAACGAGGTCAACCAGACCTGGTCGTACTGGGGCCTGTACCCGTCGATGATCCTCATGCAGGACGGCCGCCTCTTCTACTCCGGCAGCCACACCTTCGGCAACGGCACCCCCGGCACCGGCGCCTCGATCTACGACTACGAGGCCAACACGATCACCGACGTCCCCGGCCTCCAGGCCAAGGACGAACGCGACGAGTCGGCGAGCGTGCTGCTGCCGCCCGCGCAGGACCAGCGGGTGCTGACGATCGGCGGCGGCAACAACGAGACCAATCCGGTCGCCAACCGCTTCACCGACATCATCGACCTCAAGCAGCCGAACCCGGCTTATGTGCACGGCCCGCTGCTGCCGCAGGGCGAAGTCGACCAGGGGCAGGGACGCCGGCCCCAGACCGGCGCCGAGGGCAAGATGTACGTCTCGGCCGTCCTGCTCCCGGACGGCAAGGTCCTCGAGACCGGCGGCGCCCTGCACGACCGGGCCGACCCGGTGTACGAGGCGTCGTTCTTCGACCCGGTGACCAACACCTACGAGGCGGGGCTCGCGACCGACCCGGTCCCGCGCGGCTACCACTCCTCGTCCTTCCTGCTGCCCGACGGCCGCGTCATGTCGGTCGGCGACAACCCCGGCAACGGCACCTACAACCACAACGTGTCCATCTACACGCCGCCGTACCTGCTCAAGGGGGCCCGGCCGCGGATCACTTCGGTGATCGACGGGCAGTGGACGTACGGCGACACCCAGCGGATCACCGTCGACCGGCCGATCGCGAAGGCGGAGCTGATCCGCCCGGCGGCGGTCACGCACTCGTCCGACCCCAACCAGCGGTTCGTGGACCTGCCGATGACGGTCGACGGCAACAACGTCGACCTGAACGTCACCAGCAACCCGAACCTCGCGCCGCCGGGCTGGTACATGCTCTTCGCGGTCGACGCCAACGGCGTGCCGTCGGTGGCCCGGTGGGTGCACCTCGGCGGCCCGCCGGCCATGGCGCGGGCGGCGGCGGACCATCCCTCCGCCCATGTCCACGACTTCGCGGACGATCTGGCCCGGGCGCCGAAGAAGCCGCTGAAGAAGCGGAGTTCGGTGCCCGTGGACCCGCAGATCGCGGGCTGCGACCGGCACTACGGCAACGCGGGCGTCTGCGTCCCCACCACCTTCCCGAAGACCGTGAAGGCGACCACGGCGGCCCGCTGCGCCTGGCTCGCCGCGCACGACTACGGCCGCCTGAAGGTCAACGGCGGGGACGACCCCCTGCGGCTCGACCCGAACCGGGACGGCGTGGCGTGCGGGAAGGGGGACGTGCGCAGGAAGTGACGGCCGGTGAGCCGGTGAGCCACGTGTGTGCGAGCCCTGTCCGCCGGCCGGCGGAC
>NZ_JBSGZJ010000154.1:0-14449 GCF_053610925.1 Streptomyces sp. NPDC054847
GTACGCGATCAGCTTCCGATCGGTCAGTTGTGACCGAAGCGCTTCTGCCGGCCCTTGTGAGCCACGTCGGAAGGTGTGACCGCCTGCGCCCGCTGCTCGGCCTGGGCCTCCATCGAGGAGCTGCGCGCCTGCTGGGCGCCGCGCTCCGCGGGAGAAGCCTTGCTCTGAGTGCGTTCCTGCTTCTTGTTCTTGGCCATGGGATGCCTCCTGTGGGGGTTTAGGGGCCAGGGCCGCGACCAGACTCACATACCCGTAAAACCGCCGCATTTTGGATCATTGCGGACCGTAGTCGGCCCCGGTGGGCGGGTGCCCGGGCGCGATCCGCCACGCCGATGATCGAGTTCCGGACGTCAACCTTCCCGTGGTCGGGCAGACTCGAGAGAAACCCGCAACAATCCCGGATCTCGAAGCACCGTTGAGCTCCCGAAAGAGGGTGGAACGCGTGGACCGCTGCGTCGTCCTGGTGGACGCCGGCTATCTGCTGGGCGCCGCTGCCAGCCTTCTCGCCGGAGAGCCCGCACGATCGCGGATCACCGTCGACCACGCGTCCCTCATCCAGGGCCTGCGCGAACTCGCGGAAGCCGACACCCGGCAACCCCTGCTGCGGATCTACTGGTTCGACGGCGCTCCCGACCGTGTCCCGCAACCCGAGCACCGGCGGCTGCGGGTGATGCCCCGGGTGACCGTCCGGCTGGGCGCCCTGACCCGCAGCGACGGACGCTGGGCACAGAAGGGCGTCGACGCGGCGATGCACGCGGAGCTCACCGAACTCGCCAGGAACCGGGCCTGCTCCGACGTGGTCCTCGTGACCGGCGACGGCGACCTGCTGCCCGGCCTGATGTCCGCGAAGGAACACGGGGTCGCCGTCCACCTCTGGGCCGTGCAGGCCGCGGACGGCGACTACAACCAGTCCGAGGACCTCGTCGCGGAGGCCGACGAGCGCCGGGTGCTCGACCGGGCCTGGATCACCCGGGCCGTGCGCGCCAAGGAACTCACCGGCATCTGCGCTCCGCCGCCGGTTCCCCGGCCCGAGATCGCGGCGATCCTCTCCGCACCGCTGCCCGAGTCGGCACTCGCCGCCGCCGCGGAGCGCGCGGAGGACGCCGTACGCAACGGCACCAGGACCGCGCCGGCCGACGACGGCGCACAGCCCGCGCCCGCCCCGGCCGGCCCCAAGGGCGGCGTGCCCACCCCCAAGGACCTCGCCGGGCTGCGCGCCCCCGGCCAGCCCGCCGCCTCGAACCAGGCGCCCCACCCGCCGAACGCCACCCTGCGCTGGTCCTCAGACAGGGGCTGGATCGAACGGCCCGGCGGCGGAACGCTGGGCGAACCCCCGGAGACGGCCTCACTTCCCACCCTCGCCCAGCTCACCAGCGCCGAGCAGCGCTGGGCCGACCGCGAGGAGGACATCACCACCGTCGGCGGCGATCCCTTCGAGGTCGGCCAGGTCTTCGCGCGGCGCTGGATGGAACGGCTGCCGGAGAACGGCCACGTACAGAAGCTGTCCACGCTCTACCCCCGCATCCCGCACCGCATCGACGGCGAACTGCTGCGCTACGCGGCACGTTTCGGACTTCTCGCGCACAAGGACGACCAGATCGACGAGCACGACCGCTACGCGATCCGGGCCGGATTCTGGCGGGAGATCGACGTACGGACGGCCGCCGATCACGGCCCGGCGGGTGAGCAGCCGGGGCCCGAGGGCATCCGGGGCGGACGGACCCCGTAGTCTCGTACCTCGTGAGTACGGTGTGCGTGGTGCGGGATCTGGTCAAGACGTACCCCGCCGCGCGCGGCAGACGGGGCACGCCCGGGACACCCGAGGTGCGTGCCAGCGACGGAATCAGCCTCGAGGTGCGGCGCGGCGAGATCTTCGGGCTGCTCGGACCCAACGGCGCGGGCAAGTCGACCCTGGTGCGACAGCTCACCGGCCTGATGCGCCCCGACGCCGGCACGGTCCACGTCCTCGGCCACGACCTCGTACGCCACCCCGAGCGCGCCGCCCGTCTCATCGGCTACCTCGGCCAGGAGTCCACCGCGCTCGACGAGCTGACCGTCGCGCTCGCCGCCGAGACCACCGGGCGGCTGCGCGGACTGGCCGCACGCGAAGCGCGCGCGGAACGGGACGCCGTCCTCGAGGAACTGGGCCTCACCGGCCTCGCCGGCCGCCCCCTGAAGAAACTCTCCGGCGGACAGCGCAGACTCGCCTGCTTCGCGGCCACCCTGGTGGGCGAGCGGCCGGTCCTGGTGCTGGACGAACCCACCACCGGGATGGACCCGGTCGCACGGCGCGCCGTGTGGGCCGCGGTCGACCGGCGCCGCGCGGAGCACGGCGCGACGGTGCTCCTGGTCACCCACAACGTCATCGAGGCGGAGACCGTGCTCGACCGGGTCGCCGTCCTCGACCGCGGCCGGGTCATCGCCTGCGACAGCCCGTCCGGGCTGAAGGAACACGTCGCCGGCGAGGTACGGGTCGAGCTGGTGTGGCGCGAGCGCGCCCCGCTCGACGTGCCCGAGGTCGCCGCGCTGCGCGGCTCCGCGCAGGAATCGGGGCGGCGCTGGGTCCTCCGGCTCGCCCCGGAAGAGGCACGGGCGGCGGTCGCCGCGGTGACCGGCGGCGCGGCCTTCGCGGCGCTCGACGACTTCACCCTCGCCACCCCGAGCCTGGAGGACGTGTACTTGGCACTCGGGGGGAACGCGACGAAGGGGCTGGTCAAGGCGTGAGCATCGTGTCCGCCAAATCCGACGCGGCGGTGTCCGTGCGCCGGACGCCGGCGGAGGAGACGACCGCCGCGCCGCTCGCGCCGAGAGCGCGGCTGCTGCCGGCGCTGGCGGCCGTGTACCGGGCACAGCTGTCCCGGGCGCGGGTCGCCCGCATTCCTCTGCTGTTCGTGGCGACGTTCCAGTCCGTCGGGATCATGGTCCTGATGCGGGGCGTCGTCGACGGCGGCGCGGAGGCGCGCGCCGTCGTCGCGGGCGCGAGCGTGCTCGTCGTCGCCTTCGTGGCGCTCAACCTGCTCGCCCAGTACTTCGGCCAGCTGCGCGCCGGGGGCGGCCTCGACCACTACGCCACGCTGCCGGTGCCGCCCGCGGCCGTGGTGCTCGGCGCGGCGGGCGCGTACGCCTCCTTCACCGTGCCGGGGACGGTGGTGACGGCCGTCGCGGGAAGTGTGCTGTTCGAGCTGCCGCTGACGCATCTGTGGGTGCTCGCCGCCGTCATCCCGCTGTCGGGCGCGGCACTCGCCGGACTCGGTGCCGCCCTCGGCCTGCTGGCGCCCCGCCAGGAAATGGCCACGCTGCTCGGGCAGCTCGGCATGTCGGCGGCCCTGCTGCTCGGCGTCCTGCCGGCCGACCGGCTGCCGGAACCGGTCTCCTACGCGCGTGACCTGCTGCCGTCCACGTACGGGGTCGAGGCCATGGCCCGGACCTTCGACGCCCACCCGGACTGGCCCGCCGTCGCCCTCGACCTCGCGGTCTGCGCCGCGGTCGGTGTCGTCTCACTGGCGGTCGCGACGTGGGCCTACCGGCGGGCAGCGGTCCGGTGAGGCGTCACCCGGGCGGGCCTGGCACGATGGCGGTGTGACCGCACCTCTGACGCCGCCGCACCAGCCGCACGAGCCTTCCCGGGAAGACGACGCACGGCAGTCGCCGCCCACCGGACCGGGGCCGTCCTCGATGTACACGTACGACACGGCGAAGGACGAGGCCGAGTCGGCGGCGGAACTGCGGAAGGACCTGCGGGACTCCGCGCTGGTCCTGGTGGCCGTCACGCTCCTGGGCATCGCCCTGGGCTTCCTCTGGCTGTGGCTCGCGCCGCGGGTACCGCTGGTCTCCAACGACGAGGCGGTCTTCCTCAAGGACACCGAAGGCGAGGAGGCGATCGGCGCGGACGGCACGTTCCTGCTGCTGGGCGTCGGTCTCGGTGTGCTGACCGCGGTGGCCGTCTTCCTCTTCCGCAGGCGCGGAGGCATCGCCGTGGTGGTCGCCCTGGCGGTCGGCGCGGTGCTCGGCTCCCTGCTGGGCTGGGGCATCGGCGTATGGTTCGGACCCTCGCGGGACGTGGTCGAGCACGCGCGCCAGGTCGGCGAGGGGGTCACCTTCGACGCGTACCTGGACCTGCGGGCGAAGGGGGCGCTGCTGGCGTGGCCGGTGGCGGCGATGGTGGTGCACCTGGGGCTGACGGCGCTGTTCGGGCCGCGGGACCCGGAGCCGGACTGGCCGACGGGACCGACGGGGGCGGCTGCGCCCCGGCAGTGACGTTTCCCTCCGGGCGGCGGCGGTGGCCGCTGCGCGGAGCGTTTTCCCCTCCCCGCCCCTTCCCGAACCGGGGCCGGCCCCGGACCCCGTACCGCGCTCCGCGCGGTGCCCTCAAGCGCCGGGCGGGCTGGATTTCGCGGAGCGCGGTGGCGGGTCCGGGCGGAGCCCGGTTCGTGGGGCGGAGCCCCGAAAAGCGCTACGCGCGGGCGATCGGCGCCAGGGTCGCCGAGGTCAGGGACGTCAGGTCCGTCGGGGACAGTTCGACCTCCAGGCCGCGGCGCCCCGCCGACACGCAGATTGTCTCGTGCGCCGACGCCGACGCGTCCAGGACCGTGGGCAGCCGCTTGCGCTGGCCGAGGGGCGAGATGCCGCCGCGGACGTAGCCGGTGGTGCGTTCCGCCGCCGCCGGGTCCGCCATCGCCGCCCGCTTGCCGCCGACGGCCGACGCCAGCGCCTTCAGATCGAGCTGGCCCGCGACGGGGACGACCGCCACCGTCAGCGCGCCGTCCACGTCCGCGACGAGTGTCTTGAAGACCCGCTCGGGGGAGACGCCCAGCGCTTCCGCGGCCTCCTCGCCGTACGAGGGCGACGACGGGTCGTGGTCGTAGGCGTGCAGGGTGAACGGGGTGCCCGCCGCCGTGAGCGCGACCGTCGCCGGCGTACCGCCGGACTGCTGTTTCTTCGTCTTCTTCGTCGCGTTCTTCGCCAAGGCTGGTGTCCTCGCGTCAGTTGGGGCTGGTGGGCCGCCACGTCAGATCGACGGCGGGCAGCGACGGCAGGTGCCGCAGCATCGCCGTCTCCGCGCGCAGCAGTGTCAGTTCCTCGCGCAGCCGTGTCGCGGTGTCCGGCGCCTGGAGCAGCCGCTGCTTCGCGGGCGTGTCCAGCACCGCCGCCGCGGCGACGAGATAGGAGACGACAGACGGTTCGTCCGGCAGTTCCGCTCCCGTCGACAGCGAGCGCTCACGCGCGCCGGCCAGCCGCTTCTGGTAGCTGCGGAACGCCCGCAGCACGCCTTCCGCGAGGGCGGCGGCGCCGTCGCCCGGCTCCTCCGGGATCTCTTCGAGCTCCGCGGTGAGGAAGGGCCCGCTCGCGTCGACCGACAGCAGTTTGACGCGGGTCGTGCCGGTGGCGAGCACTTCGAAGCTGCCGTCACCGCGTTCGCGGACGGTCGCCGCGTCGGCGATGCAGCCCACCCGGTGGAAGGCCTGGATCGGGTCGGGGCCGAAGCCGGCGGCAGGTCCGCGTTCCACGACCGCGGTCGGGTCCGGCATGCCGGGTGAGGCGGGTGCGACCTCGCGGCCGTCGCGGATGGCGACCACGGCGAAGCGCCGGGGCTCCTCCTCGTCCGTCTTCAGCAGTTCGCGCATCATGGCGCGATAACGCTCCTCGAAAATGTTCAGTGGCAGCACAAGGCCCGGGAACAGAACCGAGTTCAGCGGGAAGAGCGGCAGACGAGCGGTGGTCACAGCGGTCAAGAGTAATGGTCGAGCAGGCGTGCCTGTCCTCCCCCTACAGCCTGGCGGCCGCGGGAGGCGCCCACCGTCGTCCACGCAGCGGCGTCGCCGACGCGACCTCGGTCCGTACGTCGTCCCTGGCCTGGAGGAACCGGCCGAGCGGGTCCTCGGTCACCGACGACCACGGGAACGAGGTCGCGTGCGGGCCGATCAGCCGGAACTGGTTCAGCGCCTCCTCCCAGCGCCCCCGTGCCACCAGCACGTAGGCCAGGAGGTTGCGGACCTCGGCCGGCCAGGGGTCGCCGGGCCCGTATCCGCGGGACAGCGTGATGGCGAGGTCCGCGGCCGCGTCGATCCGGTCGTCCTGCACCGATGTCCTGGCCTCACCGCCGAGCAGCTGGGCGAACGCCGCCCGTACCGGCAGGGCCTGCACCAGCGAGCCGGGGAGCGCGTCGGCGGCGGCCTGCTCCGCGAAGTCGAAGCACTCGCGGTGCGAGCCGTACCACTGGGCGGACAGATATTTGAGCGCCGCGACATGGCAGCCGTAGTGGTGCGAGGAGCGGCGGACGGCCTGTTCCCACAGCGCTTCGAAGGCCGTGTGCGTGGCGTGGGTGCCGCGCGCGTGGTCGAGCGCGATCCGCCAGGGCACGGGATCGCCGGGACCGGCGTGCGCCGCGGCGTCGATCAGCGGTCCCACCTCGCGCAGCTGTTCCTTGCGGGCGGGCGACTCCCAGGCCCTGCGGACCGCGAGCTCGGCCTTGACCACGAGGGCGTCGGCGTCTCGCGGGGCCGCGCCCAGCCAGTCGCCGAGCCATTCGTCCCGGTTCCTGGCGAATGCCGCGAGCCTGACGACGTACCGGTCGCGGTTCTCCCATTCGGCTGATTCCCGTGTGGTCGCCAGCAGCTTGGCGGCCGGTTCGTACTCCCCGACCGCGGCCGCGACCAGCGCCGGACCGAGTCGGTCGTCGGGGGCGTCGAGCAGTACCGCCTCGTCAGGGGCGAGGCAGTCGGTGAGCCGTGGCGTATGACGGATCATGCGCGCGGTACGGATCAGGGCGCGGATCAGTGACATGGTGCGGACCATTGAAAACGCGCAGGTGAACACCGCGCCAGAGGGCAGCTGTGAAGCTTTGGTGGCAACGGAATGGTTGTCCCGGCCGAAGTCAAGAGACGGTAAAGAAAGTGACTCAACCGCGACGTAGGAGACGGGAGGCGCCCGCCGCGACCGTGGTCGCGAGGATCCAGCCGAGCAGCACCAGAACGGCGGCCGCCCATTGCCATCCGCCCTGGAGCCGCCAGTGGCCGTCCTGGCCGAGATTGATCACCGGGATGAGCAGATCGAGGGCGTACAGCGCCGGGTTCCACTCGGGATGCTCGTCCGGCTTGATCGGCGGTGGGGCGACCTGGGCGAAGGCGATCGCGCCGGCCGCCCAGAGCACCGCCATCCACAGGGCCGCCCGGCCGGGCCGGTAGCCGTACGCCACCGTGAGGTCCTGGAGGTATCCCCACAGCTTCCCCGCCAGCGGCAGCGTCTCCCGGCGGCGGCGGTTCTTGGCCAGCAGTACCTCGCGGGCGTCCGCGTCCTCGCCGCTGTTGCGCAGGACGGTCGCCAGTCGCTCGTACGGCTCCGGTGAGTACTCGGGGGTCGCCGACGCCACCCACTCCAGCCGCCGGGAGAGCGGGAACTCCTCGTACGGCACCAGGTTCTCGTAGACGAAGCCGCCCATCGCGAGCCCGCCCGGGCCCGGCCAGCTCGCCGCCAGGTCGATCAGCGTCACGACCTTCGCGCCGTTCAGCACGACCCGCCCCTCCTCGGGGCGCTCCGCGTTGAACCGCAGCTCGGGGGTGGCGATCCTGCGCAGCGACAGCTCCTCGCGCGGGCTCAGCACGAACCGGGCCCGCTGGAGGTCGACCGCGTCGCCGAACCGCCCGTCGTCGAGCCGGACGCCGCCGTGGCACTCGAAGGGCTGAAGCCGGGAGCCGCGCGCCGGTGTGCCGTAGGCGGCGATGCCGAACGGGGGAGTGGCGCCCTGGTTGCCCGTGGTCACGCTCACCCAGGCGCCCGTCATGTACAGGGTGCGTTCCACGCTGAGCTGGGGGGCGTTGAGCGCGCGGCGCTCCGCCGCCGCCCGCAGTCGGCTGCCGCGCAGACTGAGCGAGACGCCCACCTTCGCGCCGCGCAGGCTGAACTCGCCGTAGGTCTCTATCAGTTCGGCCTGTAAGTCCTGGGCCACCGACAGGCCGTCCGCGGTGATCGCCCGGCCCCGGCGGTCCGGCCGCACATGGATCTGGTTGATCAGCAGGTCCGTGCCGATCTGGGCGTCCGTGAGCCGGATGCCGTGCTCGACGCGGCAGCGGGGCAGATGCAGATCGCCCTCCGTGCGCAGCCTGGCCGCTTCGATGCGCGGGATCGCGCAGCCGACCATGCGCACGGTCGTGAAGTGGGCCTCCGGCATCAGAAGTTCGTTCTCGAAGCGGCAGCCGTGCAGTTCCACGTACGGGGAGATGCTGCCGCCGGCCAGCTTGAGCGTGCCGGTGATCAGGACGCCGCGCAGTTTCAGCGCGCAGACCCGGCCCGGCCTCGCGGCGGGTCCGCTCAACAGCAGCCGGGCCACGGTCGACGCCCGGACGCTGCGCTCGGGACCCCAGGGCAGGGGGGAGAAGGGATCGTTCAGCAGGGGATCGGTGTCGCTGAGGTCGTACGTGCTTCCGTTTCTGAAGGCGTTCCACATGTGGAGCTCGGTCGGGCTCAGCCCGTCCGGGGGCCCGTCGTCCAGCGGCTCGGTCACTGCCGCTCCTCCGCTTCGTTGGCTCGTACAGCTGTTCTTCCCGCTGAGTGACGGCCTGAACGCTAGTGGTGATGGTCAACTTGTGGGGCCTGTATCAGCCACTGATACGGGAAACAAGCGTGGGATCCGGTCTGAGAGAATTGGTTCCGTGATCTCTCGAATCGATCTGCGCGGCGACGCCCTCCCCGAGGGTGGCGCTCTGCGCGACCTGCTGCCCCGTGCCGACTTCGACGTCGCGGCCGCCCTGGACAAGGTGCGGCCGATCTGCGAGGCCGTGCATCATCGCGGCGACGCGGCGCTGATCGACTTCGCCGAGAAATTCGACGGCGTGAAGCTCGACCAGGTACGGGTGCCCGTCGCGGCGCTGACCCGTGCCCTGGAGGAACTAGACCCGGCCGTGCGCGCGGCCCTGGAGGAGTCCATCCGCCGCGCCCGCCTCGTCCACCGCGCCCAGCGCCGCACGTCCCACACCACGCAGGTCGTGCCCGGCGGCTCGGTGACCGAGAAGTGGGTACCGGTGGACCGCGTGGGGCTGTACGCCCCCGGCGGCCGGTCGGTCTACCCGTCCTCCGTGATCATGAACGTCGTGCCCGCACAGGAGGCAGGCGTCGAGTCCATCGCGCTCGCCTCGCCCGCCCAGGCCGAGTTCAACGGCCTGCCGCACCCGACGATCCTCGCCGCGTGCGCACTGCTGGGCGTCGACGAGGTGTACGCCGCAGGCGGTGCCACGGCCGTCGCGATGTTCGCGTACGGCACCGAGTCCTGCCCGCCCGCGAACATGGTCACCGGCCCCGGCAACATCTGGGTCGCCGCCGCCAAGCGCTACTTCACCGGCCGGATCGGCATCGACGCCGAGGCCGGCCCGACCGAGATCGCCGTCCTCGCCGACGCGACCGCCGACCCTGTCCACGTCGCCGCCGACCTGATCAGCCAGGCCGAGCACGACCCGCTGGCCGCCGCCGTGCTGGTCACGGACTCGGAGGAGCTGGCGGCAGCGGTCGAGCGCGAGCTGGAGCCGCAGATCGCCGCGACCAAGCACGTCGAGGACCGGATCGTTCCCGCGCTCAGCGGCCGGCAGTCCGCGATCGTGCTCGTCTCCGACATCAAGGACGGCCTCGAGGTCGTCAACGCCTACGGCGCGGAGCACCTGGAGATCCAGACCGCCGACGCCGCCGCCCTCGCCGCCCGGGTCCGCAACGCGGGCGCCGTCTTCGTCGGCCCCTGGGCCCCGGTGTCCCTGGGTGACTACGCGGCGGGGTCCAACCACGTCCTGCCGACCGGCGGCTGCGCCTGCCACTCCTCCGGCCTGTCCGTGCAGTCCTTCCTGCGCGGCATCCACATCGTGGACTACACGCGGGACGCGCTCGCGGAGATCACGCACCACGTGGTGACGCTCGCCGAGGCCGAGGACCTGCCGGCACACGGCGCCGCCCTCAAGGCCCGCTTCGACTGGAAGGTGCCGGGCCAGTGACCGACATCGGCAGCACCCCCGTGTCCCCCTGGGACGAACTCCCCATCCGGGACGAGCTGCGCGGCAAGTCCCCCTACGGCGCTCCCCAGCTCGACGTCCCCGTCCGGCTGAACACCAACGAGAACCCGTACCCGCTGCCCGAGCCGCTCGTCGAGCGCATCGCCGAGCGGGTGCGCGACGCGGCCAGGGAGCTCAACCGCTACCCCGACAGGGACGCGGTCGAACTGCGCACCGAGCTGGCCCGCTACCTCACCCGTACGACCGGCCACGCGGTCGCCCGGGAGAACGTCTGGGCGGCCAACGGCTCCAACGAGGTCATCCAGCAGCTGCTGCAGGCTTTCGCCGGCCCCGGCCGGATCGCCATGGGCTTCGAGCCGTCGTACTCGATGCACGGCCTGATCTCCCGCGGCACCGGCACCGGCTGGATCTCCGGCCCGCGCGGCGACGACTTCACCATCGACCCCGCCACCGCCACCGCGGCCGTCGCCGAACACCGCCCGGACGTCGTGTTCATCACCTCGCCCAACAACCCCACGGGCACCGCGGTCGACGCCGCGACGGTCCTGGAGCTGTACGAGGCGGCACAGGCGGCGAAGCCTTCGATGGTCGTCGTCGACGAGGCGTACGTGGAATTCAGCCACCGGCCGTCGCTGTTGCCCCTCATCGAGGGCCGCCCCAACCTGGTGATCTCCCGCACCATGTCCAAGGCCTTCGGCGCCGCCGGACTGCGCCTCGGATACCTGGCCGCCCACCCCGCCGTGGTCGACGCCGTCCAGCTGGTGCGCCTGCCGTACCACCTGTCCGCCGTCACCCAGGCCACCGCCCTGGCCGCGCTGGAGCACACCGATACGCTGCTCGGGTACGTCGAGCAGCTGAAGACCGAGCGGGACCGCCTGGTCACGGAGTTGCGGGCCATCGGCTACGAGGTCACCGACTCCGACGCCAACTTCGTGCAGTTCGGCCGGTTCGACGGCGAGGACGGCGCGCACAAGGCGTGGCAGCGGATCCTCGACCGGGGCGTACTGGTCCGCGACAACGGCGTACCGGGACGGCTGCGGGTCACCGCGGGCACGCCCGAAGAGAACGACGCGTTCCTCGATGCGGTTCGCGCACTGAAGAAGGAGCAGCACTGATGAGCGGCCGCGTAGGACGGGTCGAGCGCACCACCAAGGAGACCTCGGTCGTCGTCGAGATCAACCTCGACGGCACCGGCAAGGTCGACGTCGCCACCGGCGTCGGCTTCTACGACCACATGCTCGACCAGCTCGGCCGCCACGGTCTGTTCGACCTCACCGTCAAGACCGACGGCGACCTGCACATCGACACGCACCACACCATCGAGGACACCGCCCTCGCGCTGGGCGCCGCCTTCAAGCAGGCCCTCGGCGACAAGGTCGGCATCTACCGCTTCGGCAACTGCACCGTGCCGCTGGACGAGTCGCTCGCCCAGGTCACCGTGGACCTGTCGGGCCGCCCGTACCTGGTGCACACCGAGCCCGAGAACATGGCGCCGATGATCGGCACGTACGACACGACGATGACCCGGCACATCTTCGAGTCCTTCGTCGCACAGGCGCAGATCGCGCTGCACATCCACGTCCCGTACGGGCGCAACGCCCACCACATCGTGGAGTGCCAGTTCAAGGCGCTCGCCCGCGCCCTGCGCTACGCCTCCGAGCGCGACCCCCGCGCGGCCGGCATCCTCCCGTCGACGAAGGGCGCCCTGTGACCGGCCTTTCGACCATCCTCATCGTCGTCGGGCTGTTCCTCGCCGGCGGTGCGTACTCGTTCTCCAAGCAGAAGATGCCCAAGGGCACCGTCGTGCTGCTCGCCGGAGCGTCCGCGATGTGCCTGATCGCGGGTGTCATGCGGATTCAGGGGATCTGGGAATGACCACAGCGACGCCACAGAAGAAGGTCGTCGTCTTCGACTACGGGTTCGGCAACGTCCGCTCCGCGGAGCGCGCGCTCGCCCGGGTCGGGGCCGACGTCGAAATCACCCGCGACTACGACAAGGCGATGAACGCCGACGGACTGCTCGTCCCCGGCGTCGGCGCCTTCTCCGCCTGCATGGACGGCCTCAAGCAGGCCCGCGGCGAATGGATCATCGACCGCAGGCTCTCCGGCGGACGCCCCGTCATGGGAATCTGCGTCGGTATGCAGATCCTGTTCGCCCGCGGGATCGAGCACGGCGTGGAGACCGAGGGTCTCGACGAGTGGCCCGGCACCGTCGGCCCGCTGAAGGCGCCGATCGTGCCCCACATGGGCTGGAACACCGTCGAGGCGCCCGCCGCCAGCCAGCTCTTCGCCGGCGTGGACGACGACGCCCGGTTCTACTTCGTGCACTCCTACGCGGTGCGCGAGTGGGAGCTGGAGGTCACCAACCCGGCCATCCGCGCGCCCCAGGTCACCTGGGCCACGCACGGTGAGCCCTTCGTCGCCGCCGTCGAGAACGGCGCCCTGTGGGCCACCCAGTTCCACCCCGAGAAGTCCGGCGACGCCGGCGCCCAGCTGCTGACCAACTGGATCGAGACCCTCTGATGCCGAAGCTTGAACTCCTTCCCGCAGTCGACGTCCGCGACGGCCAGGCCGTCCGTCTCGTCCATGGCGAGTCCGGCACCGAGACGTCGTACGGCTCCCCCCTCGAGGCGGCCCTCACCTGGCAGCGCGCCGGCGCCGAGTGGCTCCACCTCGTCGACCTCGACGCCGCCTTCGGCACCGGCGACAACCGGGCGCTGATCGCCGAGGTCGCCGGAGCCATGGACATCAAGGTCGAGCTGTCCGGCGGCATCCGCGACGACGCCTCCCTCGAGGCCGCCCTCGCCACCGGCTGCCGCCGCGTCAACCTGGGCACCGCGGCCCTGGAGACCCCCGAGTGGGTCGCCAAGGTCATCGCCGAGCACGGCGACAAGATCGCCGTCGGTCTGGACGTCCGCGGCACGACGCTGCGCGGCCGTGGCTGGACCCGCGACGGAGGCGACCTCTACGAGACCCTCGCCCGCCTCGACTCCGAGGGCTGCGCCCGTTACGTCGTCACCGACATCGCCAAGGACGGCACCCTCCAGGGCCCCAACCTGGAGCTGCTGAAGAACGTCTGCGCGGCGACCGACAAGCCGGTCGTCGCCTCCGGCGGCGTCTCCTCGCTCGACGACCTGCGGGCCATCGCCTCCCTGGTCCCCGAAGGCGTCGAGGGCGCCATCGTCGGCAAGGCGCTGTACGCCAAGGCCTTCACCCTGGAAGAGGCCCTCGCGGCGGTGTCCGCATGACCGCAGGTCCCCCTTCCGGCTCCGGCCCGGTGCGCCGGGTCGGCTCCGGCGGCCCCTGGGAAGAGGCCTTCGGCTACTCCCGTGCCGTGGAACTGCCGAACGGCCTCGTCCTGGTCTCCGGCTGCACGTCGGTCCGCGACGGCGAGATAGCCGCGGGCAGCCCGTACGAGCAGACGGTCACCGCGTTCGGCGTGGCGATCGACGCGTTGAAGCAGCTCGGGCTCGGCGCCGGTGACGTCGTACGCACCCGCATGTACATCACGCACGCCCGCGACGTCGAAGACATCGGGCGCGCCCACAAGGAGATCTTCGGCGAGGTCCGGCCGGCCGCGTCGATGCTCGTGGTCTCCGGCTTCGTCGATCCCTCGCTGGTCGTCGAGGTCGAGGTCGAGGCGTACCGGCCGACCGGAACCGATGGAGGTGCCGCATGACCCTCGCGGTACGGGTGATCCCCTGCCTGGACGTCGACAACGGCCGGGTGGTCAAGGGCGTCAACTTCCAGAACCTGCGCGACGCGGGCGACCCCGTCGAGATGGCGAAGCTGTACGACGCCGAGGGCGCCGACGAGTTGACCTTCCTCGACATCACCGCCTCTTCCGGTAACCGGGAGACCACCTACGACGTGGTGCGCCGCACCGCGGAGCAGGTGTTCATCCCGCTCACCGTCGGCGGCGGCGTGCGCAGCGCGGAGGACGTCGACAAGCTGCTGCGGGCAGGCGCCGACAAGGTCGGCGTCAACACGGCGGCGATCGCGCGGCCGGAGCTGATCCGCGAGATCGCCGAGCGGTTCGGCCGCCAGGTGCTGGTGCTCTCCGTCGACGCACGGCGCACCGCGGACGGCACGTTCGAGGTGACGACGCACGGCGGCCGCAAGGGCACCGGCATGGACGCCGTCGAATGGGCGCACCAGGCCGCCGAGTTGGGCGCCGGGGAGATCCTGCTCAACTCCATGGACGCCGACGGCACCAAGGACGGCTACGACACCGAGATGATCGCCGCCGTGCGGAGGCACGTCACGGTCCCGGTGATCGCCTCCGGCGGAGCGGGCCGGCTCGCCGACTTCCCGCCGGCGATCGACGCGGGCGCGGACGCGGTGCTCGCCGCGTCCGTGTTCCACTTCGGCGATCTGCGGATCTCTCAGGTGAAGGACTCGCTGCGCGAGGCGGGCCACCCGGTCCGCTGAGACGCCGCAGCCCGAAGGGGCCGGCAGGAC
>NZ_JBSGZJ010000155.1:0-14379 GCF_053610925.1 Streptomyces sp. NPDC054847
GCCCCGGGCCGTGTGACACGGTCCGGGGCTCGAAGCTCACGTGCTGCATGTGCGATGCGCATCGGGGGTACTGCGCGCTGCGGCTCGAAGGCGGTGAGTGCGTACTCGCTGTACGCGCCGCCGGGAGGCCGGTAGCAGGGGGCGTCAGGCGCTGGCGTTACGCGCCCGGTTGCGAGCGGCGCGGCGCTTCATCGCGCGGCGCTCGTCCTCGCTGAGGCCACCCCAGACGCCGGAGTCCTGGCCGGACTCGAGCGCCCACTGCAGGCACTGCTCCATGACGGGGCAGCGACGGCAGACGGCCTTGGCTTCTTCGATCTGCAGCAGCGCAGGACCGGTGTTGCCGATGGGGAAGAACAGCTCGGGGTCTTCCTCGCGGCAAACGGCGTTGTGACGCCAGTCCATGGCTGCTACCTCTCCTTGGTATTACATGCGGGTTGCTTGTGAATGTGAACGCTTTCACGAATCCCCCCGCAAGGGAAGGGCCGATCGCCAGTTTGCCCGGCGTTGGGTCCTGGATTCGTGGAGGGGTTCCGGCGGTCTGTGGGGCCGATGTTGCGGGCCGTCCCGATCGCCATGTAGAGATTCGCAAACCTCGGCGGCGGATACAACCCCTTCCGGAAAGTTTTTTTTGATTCCTCGGTGTCGACTAGGTCACAGCCGTACTTCTATGGGGTGGATCCCAGTCCGTACGTTCGAGATAAAGGACTTTCGGTCGTTCCGGTCACACAATCACACGCAGTGCACGGCGAACGCCTGTGAACGTCACGCTCGTGCGCAGCCCCAGGTGGTCACCGTCCATCTGGAAGGGCAGTGGAACCTTTGAATGCAAGGTGAAGTCGGTCTGGTCGTGAAGTGTGAGTGCGTGCTTTCCGTGCGGCCCGCGCTCCGGGCTCGAGGTCAGCAGCTGAGTGCCGTAACGCGCCACCGCGGGGGTCGACAGCTTCGACAGTCCGAGCACGTCGAGGGCGGTGTCGAAGGAGGCCTTCGGGGACGCGTACACCGGACGATTGCCCAGGTAGGTCCACGGTGAGGTGTTACAGACTATGGACAGCACCAGGTCCTCCACCGGGGCCGCGCCGGGCCGCTCCAGGGTGATGGTCCCGCGTCTGCGGTGCGGGTCGTCCAGGAACTGGCGCAGCACCTGGCGGACGTAAAGGGCGTGCGTCGACCGCTTGCCGCGTTCGCGGTGCTGTTCGACCCGGCCGACCACGCCGGCGTCGAAACCGAGCCCGGCACAGAAGGTGAACCAGCGCGGCGGGACGCCCTCGTCGTCCGTGCCGGGCGTGCCGGCCGCGAGGCCCAGGCCGACCGTCTGCTCCGTCCGGTCCCGGAGCGCGTCCAGGATCGCGCCGGTCGCCTCGACGGCGTCGTTCGGCAGTCCCAGAGCGCGGGCGAAGACGTTCGTGGAGCCGCCGGGGACGACCGCGAGGCGGGGGAGGCCCTCCGGGTCGGGGCCGTTGTGCAGCAGGCCGTTGACCACCTCGTTGACCGTGCCGTCGCCGCCGAGGGCGACGACCAGGTCGATGTCGCTGGACTCCGCTGCCCGGCGGCCGAGGTCGCGGGCGTGGCCGCGGTACTCGGTGGTGACCGCCTCGATCTTCATCTCGCTCGCGAGTGCGTGGATCAGTACGTCGCGCGTGCGGGCACTGGTGGTGGTTGCTGCCGGATTGACCACGAGAAGTGCGCGCATGCGATGCAGCGTACCTACTGGGGGGTACCTGGCCCAGTCCGGGTTTCGGGGTGCGGGATGCGGGGTGGGTGGGATGACGGCGGACGGGGCACGGGCGAGGTGGCCTGCCCGGGGGGCGGTCGCCCGCGCTCGGGTCGCGGCTACCCTGCATGGGTGAGCAGCGACGACCAGACCTCCGCCCCCGGCCGCCCCACCCGACTGACCGCCGCGGCTGCGGTGTGCGCCGCCGAAGGGCTGGCGCTGGTGGCGGGCGGCGTGTACATGCTCGTGATGGGTCTGCTCGGCCGGCCCGACAGCCCGTCCCAGGCGGAGATGGGCGGCCTGACGCTGATGGCCCTCGGGGCGATCCCGCTGGTGGCGGCGCGGGGGCTGCTGCGGCAGCGCAGCTGGAGCCGCGGACCGGCGATCATCACCCAGCTGATCGGGATGATCCCCGCGTGGACGCTGCTGCGGGCGTCCGGCGCGCTGATTCCGCTGGGCGTGGTGCTGGCGGCGGTCGTCGTGACGGGCCTGGTGCTGCTGGTGAACCCGACGACGGCGCAGGCGCTGGGGATCCGTAGCCGCGCGTAGACCTTGGGCGGCGGCACGTTCTGGCGTGGCCCCGGCCGGGTGCGTTTCGCCCTGCGGGGCGTGGCGGTCCTGGTCCGGTCCGGCCCTGTCCGGTGGCGCGTGGCCCTTGCACGGCGTGCTGTGCCGGTGGTGGTGCCGCCCTTGCGGGCGTCGCCTGCGGCGTGGTGGTGCGGGGGACGGGGCCTCCGGAGGGGGTGTCCGGAATGGCTGTCCTCACCGCGCTGCGCGCGAGTTGCGACGCTTTACTTCCGGACACCCCCTGCTACGACCCCGCCCCCCTCACGCCCGTTCCGGTACTGGGGGCTCCCACCGTCCGCTCGGCTTCCCTTGCGGGGTCGGTGCAGCGTTTCGTCGAGGGTTACTCCTCGACCAGGAGGCGTTCGCGGAGTTGCGCCAGGGTGCGGGCGAGGAGGCGGGAGACGTGCATCTGGGAGATGCCGACCTCCTGCGCGATCTGGGACTGGGTCATGTTCCCGAAGAAACGCAGCAGCAGGATCCGCTTCTCCCGCGGCGGGAGGCCCTCCAGGAGAGGCTTGAGTGACTCGCGGTACTCGACGCCCTCCAGGGCCTCGTCCTCGGCGCCGAGCGTGTCCGCCACCGCCGGGGACTCGTCGTCCGTGTCGGGGACGTCAAGGGACAGCGTGGAGTACGCGTTCGCGGACTCCAGGCCCTCCAGGACCTCTTCCTCCGAGATGCCGAGGCGCTCCGCCAGCTCGTGCACGGTCGGGGACCGGCCGTGTTGCTGGGAGAGCTCGGCCGTCGCGGTCGTGAGCGAGAGCCGCAGCTCCTGAAGACGGCGCGGCACCCGCACCGCCCAGCCCTTGTCGCGGAAATGGCGCTTGATCTCGCCGACCACCGTCGGGGTCGCGTAGGTCGAGAACTCGACACCGCGATCCGGATCGAACCGGTCCACCGACTTGATCAGGCCGATCGTCGCGACCTGGGTGAGGTCGTCCAGCGGCTCGCCGCGGTTACGGAACCGCCGCGCCAGGTGTTCGACCAGCGGCAGATGCATCCGGACCAGCTGGTTGCGCAGCTCGGCCCGCTCGGGCGACCCGTCGGGCAGCTTGCGCAGTTCGATGAACATCGCCCGCGCGCCGCTGCGGTCATGGGGGTGATGATCCTGCTGGTGCTCGCTCATACGGTCCGCCCGCTCTGCCGAGGCCGTACGGCCATCAGGTTCGTCCACCACCGGGTGCGGCCGCGCCTGCTGCTCAGGGATGCCGGCCGACGCGCTCAGCACCCTCGGGCCTCGCTCCTCGTCCTCCCGCATCGAACCGTCCCCGTTTCCGCTGCTCACGCCGGCCCGGGTCCCGCGCCGCGCTGCTTGTACAGACTGATGGCGACCGTGCGGTCGTCGGCGACCGACGAGTCGACCTTGCCGGCCAGTGCGGAGAGCACCGTCCAGGCGAACGTGTCACGCTCCGGCGCCCGGCCGTCGGTGGTGGGCGCGGAGACCGTCACCTCCAGCGAGTCGTCGACGAGCCGGAACACACAGCTCAGGACGGACCCCGGGACGGCCTGCTGCAACAGGATCGCGCACGCCTCGTCCACCGCGATCCGCAGGTCCTCGATCTCGTCGAGGGTGAAGTCCAAGCGCGCTGCGAGGCCGGCGGTGGCCGTTCGCAGTACGGACAGGTAGGCACCCGCAGCGGGCAGCCGGACTTCCACGAAGTCCTGGGTCCCGGGCTCGCCTGCAATATGGGACACCCTCACCTCCAAGGTGGCACAAGCTCTTTCCGGGCCGGGGGCAGAGGCCCCGCGGCCGTGCGTTACGCGGTCGGTCACGCAGCCAGGTCTGGCCTGGCGACGCTATCGCGATCCATGGTGCCGTGTCGCCAGGACCCCCATGCCTACAAGTGTCACTCAATGTAAGCCCATGAGTACACACAGTGGCTAGAGGTCTGCGCCGCCCAATTGAGAGGGGGCGGCGGATGGTTGACGTACCCAGGCGTCAGACGATCGAACCGTCGACGAAGCACCACCGCCACACCTGTCCCGGCTCGAAACTGCGCATCACCGCGTGCCCCGTCTCGCGGAAGTGCGCGCTCGCGTGCCGCATCGGCGAGGAGTCGCAGCAGCCCACGTGCCCACAAGCCAGGCAGAGTCTCAGCTGGACCGGGTGGCTCCCGACGGCCAGGCATTCCGGACACGTGTCGGTCAGCGGCGCCGGTTCGGGGCGCGGCAGTTCTGCTACGTGGGGGCACTCGCTCATGATTGCCAGATTACGACGGGGACGACGGACGTGAGGTCGGTGTGATGGAAGCATTGCCGCTGGTCGGACTGATCGCGGTGAGCGCGGCGGTGGCCGGGGCGGCCCGGAGGACACCGGTCCCGGCGCCGCTGCTGCTGGTGGCGGCCGGGCTGGCCGCCTCGTACGTGCCGGGAGTTCCCGAGTACCACCTCGACCCGCACATCGTGCTGCCGCTGGTGCTGCCGCCGCTGCTGCACCTCGCCGCGCTGGACAGTTCGTACCTCGACCTGCGGGCCAACATCCGTCCCATCGCGCTGCTGTCCGTGGGCTATGTCCTGTTCGCGACGGTGGCGGTCGGCTGCCTCGCCTATCTGCTGGTGCCGGATCTGCCCCTGGCGACGGCCTTGGTGCTCGGTGCGGTGATCGCGCCGCCGGACGCCGTCGCCGCGACGGCCATCGCGCGCAGGCTCGGCCTGCCCACCCGGATCACCACGATCCTCCAAGGTGAATCCTTGGTGAACGATGCCACCGCGATCACCGCCTTCAAGGTCGCCCTCGCGGCCGCGATCGGAGCCGGCACCAGCTGGGGCGAAGGGTTGGCGGAGTTCGCGCTGGCCTCCGTCGGCGGGGTCGGCGTCGGTCTGGCGCTGATGATCCCGATCCACTGGCTGCGCAAGCACCTGAAGGAAGCGCTGCTGCAGAACATCCTGTCGCTGCTCATCCCGTTCATCGCCTACGCCGCCGCCGAGCAGGTCCACGCCTCCGGAGTCCTGGCCGTGGTCGTCGTCGCGCTCTACCTGGGCCACCACGCGTACCAGGTCGACTTCGCGACCCGGCTCCAGGAGGAGGCCGTCTGGAAGATGGTCGCGTTCGTCCTCGAGTCCACCGTCTTCGCGCTGATCGGGCTGCAACTGGCGATCGTGGTGGGGGAGCTGGGCGACTACGGCGTGGGGGAGTCCCTCTGGTACGCGGCAGGGGTGTTCCTCGCCGTGGTGGTGGTGCGGTTCGTCTGGGTCTATCCGGCGACGTTCCTGCCGCGCATGCTGTCCCGGCGGATCAGGGAACGCGAGCCGGACCCCGGCCGGGCGGCGCCGCTGATCGTCGGCTGGGCCGGCATGCGCGGTGTCGTCTCGCTCGCCATCGCCTTCTCCATCCCGCTGACGACGTCCGACGGAGCGGACTTCCCGGCGCGCAACCTGGTCCTGTTCCTCACCTTCACCACCGTGATCGGAACGCTGGTCGTGCAGGGGCTGACGCTGCCGCCGCTGATCCGTGCGCTGAAGATCCCCGGCCGCGACGTCCAGGCGGAGACCCTCGCGGAGGCCCAGGCGCAGAGCCAGGCGTCCGCAGCGGCGGAGCGGCGGCTGGAGGAACTGCTCGCGGACGATCGCAACAGGCTGCCGCAACCTCTGGAGCAGCGGCTGCGCACGGTGCTGGAACGCCGCAGGAACTCGGTGTGGGAGAGGCTCGGCTCGGTGGACGAGACGACCGGTGAATCGGCCGACGACACCTACCGACGGCTCGCGAGGGAAATGATCGCGGCGGAACGGGACGTGTTCGTGGACCTGCGGAACCAGCGGGTCATCGACGACGAGATGCTGCGCAAACTGCTGCGCAGGCTCGACCTGGAAGAGGCGGCGGCCTACCGCGAGGAAACCGCCTGAGCCGTCACCCGGCGACGCCGGTTCCCCGCCCGTCCTCCTGTCCGGTGATGACGGCGGCGACCGTCGTGCCGGGCGGGAAGGCCCCTTCCGCGGCGAGTTCCACGAGTGCGTTGAGCAGTTTCGCGACGTAGACGCGCTCCACGGGAAGGCCGTGGCGAGCGCCGAATGCGGCCGCGAACGCCTCGAGTTCAGGAGTGGTACGGGCGTACCCGCCGAAGTGGAAGCGTTCGTCCAGGGACCAGTTGCCGGTGGGGCCGCCGAAGGCCTCTTCCTGAAGGGCAAGGACCGTCGCGCCGAGGAACCCGCCCTTCAGTACCGGGACGCCGAGGGCCCGCTGCCGGTCGCCGAGTCCGGCCGCCAGCCCGGCGAGGGTGCCGCCGGTGCCGCAGGCGACGGCCACCACGTCGGCGAGGCCGCGCAGCTCGCGGCCGAGTCCGGCGCAGCCCGCGGCGGCCGCTGCGTTGCTGCCGCCCTCGGGGACGACGTACACGTCGTCCGGCGCCGCCGCCCGGAGGATCCGGGCGAGTGTGCCCGGGTCGTCCTTGGCTCGATAGGTGGCGCGGTCGACGAACAGCAGGCGCATGCCGTCCGCGGCGCACCGGGCAAGTGACGGGTTCAGCGGGCGGCCGGCGAGCTCGTCACCGCGGACGACGCCGATCGTGCGGAAGCCGAGCAGCCGGCCCGCGGCGGCTGTGGCGCGCAGATGGTTGGAGTACGCGCCGCCGAAGGTCAGCACCGGCCGGCCCGCCGCCGCCCGCAGGTTCGGTGCCAGCTTGCGCCACTTGTTGCCCGGCAGGTCCGGGTGGATCAGGTCGTCACGCTTGAGGAGCAGCCGTACGCCGTGCCGGGAGAAGCGCTCGTCCTCGACCGGCTGAAGCGGCGACGGCAGACGGGGCCGCAGCGCGGCCACCGGATCGGACGATGTTCTTTCGGACATGAACCCATTCTGGCGGGATGTGTGAACGAGCCCGGCTCCTGCCCCGGTCCGCGGTGATCCAGTCACACTCATTTGTGTAATGGCGTACTCACACAGCGCACTGGGAGGCTTGCTTTCGCAGGTCAGAACATGATCGAGAGGGAGTCTCATGACGGTTGGTTCGGTTGGTTCCGTCGGCGAGGACATGCGCGACCAGGCACCCCAACAGAGTCTCGGTACCGCTGCCGCACGGAATCTCGCGACCACCACCAAGTCCGTCCCGCAGATGCAGGAGATCACCTCCCGCTGGCTGCTGCGCATGCTGCCGTGGGTGCAGGTGCAGGGTGGTACGTACCGGGTGAACCGCCGCCTCAGCTACTCGGTCGGCGACGGCCGGGTGACGTTCATCCAGACCGGCGACCGTGTCGCCGTGATCCCCGCCGAACTGGGGGAGCTTCCGGCGCTGCGGGACTTCGACGACGAAGCGGCGCTGACGGAGCTGGCGCGGCGGTGCGAACAGCGTGAGTTCGCCGCGGGAGACGTGCTGGCGACCGGCGGCCAGCCGGCGGACCGGATCTTCCTGCTGGCGCACGGCAGGGTGGAGAAGGTGGGGGAGGGACCGTACGGGGACGAGGCGGTCGTCGAAGTCCTCGCCGACGGGGCCTACTTCGGCGACCAGTCGCTGGTGGACCGGGAAGCGGTCTGGCAGTACACCGCCCGCGCCGCGACCGCCTGCACGGTCCTCGTGCTCACGAGGGACGACGTGCTCAACCTGGCGGACCGGGCGGAGTCGCTGCGGGCGCACCTGGCGAGCCTCGCGGCGCTGCCCCACCAGCGCACCAACAAGTACGGCGAAGCGGCGATCGACCTCTCGGCCGGCCATGTCGGCGAGGCGGTCGTGCCGCACACCTACGTGGACTACGACGCCGCGCCGCGGGAGTACGAGCTGAGCGTCGCCCAGACGGTGCTCAAGGTGCACAGTCGCGTCGCGGACCTCTACAACCAGCCGATGAACCAGACGGAACAGCAGTTGCGGCTGACCGTCGAGGCGCTGCGCGAGCGGCAGGAGCACGAACTCGTCAACAACCGGGAGTTCGGCCTCCTCCACAACTGCGACTACGGGCAGCGGCTGCAGCCGCACGACGGCGTGCCGAGCCCGGACGACATGGACGAACTGCTCTCGCGGCGGCGGGGCTCGAAGCTCTTCCTCGCTCATCCGCGCGCCATCGCCGCCTTCGGCCGCGAGTGCAACAGGCGCGGACTCGTGCCCGACAGCGTGGAGGTGGCGGGCCACCATGTGCCCGCCTGGCGCGGCGTGCCGATCTTCCCGTGCAACAAGATCCCGGTCACCGAGGCCCGGACGACGTCGATCATCTGCATGCGTACCGGCGAGGAGGAACAGGGCGTCATCGGCCTCCGGCAGAGCGGCATCCCGGACGAGATCGAGCCGAGTCTGTCGGTCCGCTTCATGGGCATCGACGAGCAGGCGATCATCTCGTATCTGGTCACGGCCTACTACTCGGCGGCGGTGCTCGTCCCGGACGCGCTCGGCGTCCTGGAGAACGTCGAGGTGAGCCGTTGGCGGTGACCTGCCCAGGGGCGACGTGACCTTCGGGGGCGCGGTGCCGCTCGCCGCGTCCCCGCCCGCGAGGAGAAGCCACCACCGGGAAAGGAACGCCAGTTGACCATGCCGGACACCGTCGGCGGCCGAGAGGCCGTCGCCCTCCTCGAACGCACCCGCAGTGCGGTCGATCCCGAACTCCGCTCAGCCATCGCGTCGCTGCCCGGATCCATGCGCCGGATCGCCATGTACCACTTCGGCTGGGAGCGGTCCGACGGCACCCCGGCCGCCGGTTCCACGGGTAAGGCCGTCAGGCCGGCACTGGTGCTCGCCGCGTGCCGGGCACTGGGCGGTGACCCGCGGCAGGCCGTGCGGGCGGCCGCCGCGGTGGAGCTCGCGCACAACTTCACCCTGATGCACGACGACGTGATCGACGAGGACCCCACCCGCAGGCACCGGCCCACGGCGTGGAGCGTCTTCGGCACCGCCGACGCCATCGTCGCCGGGGACGCGATGTCGGCGCTCGCGCTGCGGCTCCTCGCGGAGGACCGGCATGCGGCATCCGTCCCCGCGTCGGTGCGGCTGGCGGCCTGCGTCATCGAGCTGTGTGCGGGCCAGCAGGCCGACTGCGCCTTCGAGGAACGTCCGCCGCTCGAGGTCACCCTGGAGGAGTGCCTCGCCATGGCGACGGCCAAGACCGGGGCGCTGCTCGGCTGTGCCTGTGCCCTCGGAGCCCTGTACGCCGGCGCGGACGAGGAGCAGGCCGCGGCGATGGACGCCTTCGGGAGAGAGGCCGGACTGGCGTTCCAGCTCATCGACGACCTCATCGGGATCTGGGGCGACCCCGAGCAGACGGGCAAGCCGGCCGGCGCGGATCTCGCGGCGCACAAGAAGTCGCTTCCGGTGGTCGCCGCGCTGGCCTCCGGCACGGCGGCGGCGGCCGAACTGGCCGAGTTGTACCGGGGGCCGATGAGCGCGTCGGCGGTCCGCCGCGCCGCCGACGCGGTCGAACGGGCCGGAGGGCGGGACTGGGCCCAGACACATGCCGGTGAGCGGATGTCACGGGCGGTCGGGCAGCTGTCCCGGGCCGTCCCGGACCTGGCCGCGGCCGGCGACCTGCTCTCCTTGGCCGAATTCGTCACCCGCCGTAACCGCTGAGCCGCTCACAGCACTGCGTAACAATTTCAACTGAAGCACTATGTCTGAAGTGGTCAGGGCTCCGGTCCGGTCGGGCGCCGGTATGCGCCCGAGTCGTCGGGTACAGCGCTCGCCCATCCGCATGAGCGCAAGAAGGAGGAGGGCCAGGGCATAGGCGGGCCGGCCGCCGGTGGCTGTCCGTAAGGGCTTGGCTGTCCGAGCTGTCCATACCGACTTATTCTGGCCGTATGGGCAGCAAAGGACGTGAAGTACCGCGTACGAGTCACGACCCGCAGCAGAAGTGCGCCGCGTGCGGGCAACCCGTGGAATCGGTGGTGAAGCGGCACAAGACGCTGGGGACGTACGTCCCGTTGTGGGAGCCGGGTCCCTGCCGCAATCCTGACTGTCCGCTCTATGTCCCCCCTGAGGGCGGGGCGAAGGCCGACCCTCCGGCCGGGCCGGGCCGGTCCGGCGGGCCGGGGGAGACGGGTGGACCCGGCGCATCCGGCTCCGACGCATCGGCGGCGGGACCGGCCGGAGAATCACCCGACGACGCGTCCGGCAGGCAGACCGGCACATCCTGAGGGGCACCTGCGGCACGGCCCGCTCGCCCCTACCGCTACAGTCCGCGCATGTCATCGGAGTCTACGGAAGCCTGGGCGGGCTGGTACCGCGACCGGCAGGGCGCGGAATCGGTCACCATATCGGCGAGCGGCGGCCAACTGCGCACATCCATCAGAGGCGTTGTGTACGAGGGGGCCACTTTCGCCGCCCTCAGGGCGGCGGGAGCGTCCGAGGTGCTGGCCTCCTGCGTCCTTGAATGGGACATGCCCCTGCCCGTACACGCGGACGGCACGGTCCAGCAGGCGACCCTCAGCTGTCTGCTGACACTGGGTGAGCCCACCGGAGGAGTGCCGCCCCTCGACCGGTCGGACCTCAATCTGACGCTGCACTACGGCGGCGCGGCGTACGAAGCGGGTGTCGCGGACGGGGACTTCGACGACGCGCTCGGCAGTATCCGCCGCCAACTGCCGCCCGGCGCCGAGCTCGGCCGGCGCGAACCGGCCCAGGCCTGAGCACCGGCTCGCGGCAGACGTGACAGGGCGCCCCGCCGTGCACTGCGGGGCGCCCCTTCCCGGTGGCCGGCTCCCGGTGTCAGGAGACCTTGGCGATCGCTGCCGCGAGCCCGTTCGCCCAGAGCTGGTTCACCCGGGAGCGTTCCGCCGAGTTCGGGTAGGCGTTCTGGCACGAGGTACCGGGGCCGCCGCCCGACATCAGCTCGCTGCACGGACCCGAGTAGTGGTCCGGCAGCCCGAGCACGTGCCCGGTCTCATGCGCCGTGACGCGGGTGGAGTTGTACTGCTGGTTCTGCCGGTAGTCCAGGAAGATGTAGCCGCGGCCGTGCCCGTCGGTGCTCGCGTACGAGCCGCGCGAGTCGTTGCCCTCGTAGTAGGCGAAGTCCGCGCCCGAACCCTCGACGAGCCGGACATTGCTGACCGAGCCGTTCCATATCTGGGTGCTGCGCGCTATCTGGGTGCGGAACGTGGGCGCGTTGCTCGCGTTGTAGACGACGGTCACGGCCTGCGCGCCGGGGTTCGCCGCGCGCTTTTCCGCGACCGACTTCACGACGGCGTCGAAGAAGGCCCTGGTCGCCTTCGCGTCCTCGGCGGAGCCTTCGTACGCGGCGTACGAGGCGGAGGAGGATGTCACCGCGGCCGCAGGGGAGTTGGCGGCGGTGGCGGGCACGGTGCCGAGGGCGGCGGCGAGGCCCAGTCCGACGACGGCGGAGAATAACGTTCTGGTGTGACGCATGGGGGGCTCCTACTCGTCCGATGAACGAAGTTCGGTAGCCGAAGTCTCGGGGAGGCGCACCGCCGCGCGGATGATGCCAGGGGGCGATAGCGCGGGCGCATCACCCACTCCGCAGCAGCCTGTCCCGATCCGCCCGTCCTGCCCCGACTACGGTGTCTGGTGTGGCAGTTGGTGCAGCTCTACGCTCGGGAGCATGGAGCTCGAGGTGAGGCACCTGCGTGCGCTGTGCGCCATAGCCGACACCGGCAGCCTGCACAAAGCCGCCCGGCAGCTCGGTGTCAGCCAGCCGTCCCTGACGACACAACTGCGCCGTATCGAGAACTTCCTGGGGGCCGCACTCTTCTCACGGGAGCGCACCGGCTGCCGACCGACCCCGCTCGGCCGTTCCGTACTGAGCCGGGCGCGGCCGCTCGTCGCGGAGATGGGCGCGCTCGTCGTGGAGGCGAGGGCCGCCGCGGCCGGCGAGGGCGGTCCGCTGCTGCGCATCGGGTCGACCGCCAGCCGGGCGCTCGCCGGCTGGCTGCGCCGCCTGCGGGGCCGGCTGCCGGGCACCGAGATCTCGCTCCACATGGACGTGTCCGCCAACGCCTTGCTGCGGATGGTCGCCGCCGGTCAGCTCGACGTCGCCTTCGTGCACGAGGTGGAGGGGTGCCCGTTACTGGTGCCGGACGGACTGTGCGTGCGGGTACTGGTGGAGCGGGAGCCGCAGTTCGTCTCCCTGGCACGGGACCATCCCGCCGCTGCCGCCCCCGTCGTGGATCTCGCCGATCTGGCCCATGACCGCTGGATGGTCGACCCGACGGTGGACGGGGAGTGGGACGGGCTGCGGCGGGTACTGGGCGCCGCCGGGATCCACCCGCCCGTCCTGCACGGCGACTATCACACCGCCGCCTCCCTGATCGCCGTCGGCGAAGTCGTCGCGCCCTGCCAGCCGACCTCCATGCCCCGCGAGGACATGGCCGTCCGCCCCCTCCGTGGCGACCCCCTCGCCGTCCGCCTCCTGCTCTTCTCCAGACCCGGGCCCTCGGGCGAGCTGTACGAATCGGTGTACGCGGACCTGACCGCCGCTTACCGCGAGGCGGCCCTGCGGGCGGCCGCCTACCGGCAATGGCTGCTCCGCCACAAGAGCCCCCTCCTGACGCGGGCGGAACCGGCCCCGCTGCCGGCAGCCTGATAACGGGAGGTGAGGAGGGCTCCCGCGGCTGTCAGCCCGTCAGTTCCCGCGCGCGCCCGGGCACTCCCCGTCGCGGGCGTAGAGGGTCACCTGAGCGCCCTTGACCTGGGTGCGGGAGCACTCGTGGAAGTGGGTGCGCAGGACTTCGCGTTTGACCGCCTCCTGCGGCACCGTGTCCTCCGGCTGGCCCGGCGGGTCGCTCAGCACGACGATCCGGTCCATCGACAGCATGCGGGCGCGGATCCTGGAGGCGGGGAGTTCCTCGCCCTGGAGGGACGCGGAAGCCCGGGGCGTCGTTCGGAGCGCGAGGTCGACAAGACCGCCGTACTCGTCCGGGTGGGAAAGCCTCCACTCGCGCCGGCGTGAGGGCGCGAACACGACCCCGTCGCCGGGGGCGGAGACGCGCCGGACCTCCTCGGCGACCGCCGTCACGTCGTCCTTCCTGCTGTCCGGGGTCCGCATCTGCAGCGTCACCGGGGTGAGCGCGAGCACGGCCGCGAGAGCCGCCGCCGTCAGGACCGTGGCCCGGGGAAGCCGGGCGCGGAGCGGTCCACGCCGGGAGGCGGCCGTGACGAGCGCGCTCAGAGAGGTGCCGACGAGCAGGGCGAAACCGATGTCGGTGAAGAGGACGTACCGGTCCACGTACATGGGCTCATGGACCGCCGACAGCAGCAGCAGGGCCGTCGGGAGCACCGCGAGGGGCAGGGCGAGACGCGGCAGGAGGAGAGGTCTGCGGTCGGCGGCGGGGTACCTGGCGCAGAGCACGGCCACCACGGCCACGCCCGTGATCTCCAGCCATTCCCTGGGCTTAGGGCCGCTGATCCACGACACCTGGCCGGACTGGCCCGCGCTGAGCAGGATCAGCGGGACCAGGCCGGCGGCAACGGAGGCCGCCACCACCGCCCATGCGCGCCGGACGGGCCGGTCCGCGCGGCGAACGAGCACGGTGATGCCGTGTGCGGGCAGCGCCAGGACCGCGAACTCGTGGAGCCAGCTCGCGGCGAGCAGGGAGAGCCCGTAGAGGATCCAGAGGCGGCGGGACGGTTCGGTCAGACAGCGCAGGAGCAGATAGGTGCCCAGTGCGACGAGCGCGCAGACGAGCGCGTAGGAGCGCCCCTCCTGGGCGTACATCTGCACCTCGGGGGTGAGCGCGAAGACGAGGCCGCTGAGCAGGCCCGCCCGGCGCCCGGTGATGCGGCACCCGGTCAGTCCCACCAGACCGGCGGCCACGGCCACGGCCAGCACGGACGGCAGCCGGAGGGTGACGAGGCCGCCCTCCCAGAGGGCGAAGAGGCCGTGCATCAGGAAGTAGTAGAGGCCGTGGACGGCATCGGCGTTCTGGAGGAGCTGCCAGATCTCCGGGAGGCTCCGGTGCGCGACCTGGTAGGTGACGGACTCGTCGCGCCACATCGTCCCCTGCCGGGTGATGCCCCACAGGCCGAGGGCCAGGGCGAGTGCGGCCGGGGCGAGGAAGGAGTGCGCCCGGCCGGACCGGTCCGCCGGTACGGGCTGCTCGCCGACCGACGCGGGGGGCACGGCCGGGGGGCCCTCGGCCGTGGACTGTTCCCGAAGCTCGATGGCTCCTCCTTGCGACACCGCGGCCACTGGAACCGGAGGCGGCACGTCCATTTGCCGCCTCGACGGACGCACCCGGCCCGCGG